>JANLWJ010000049.1:0-4779 GCA_031364455.1 Actinomycetes bacterium
CGTCCGACCGGCCGCCGAAGGAGATCAACGCGCTCGAGGAACGCCTCCGTTCCCGCTTCGAGTGGGGCCTGATCACGGACGTCCAGCCACCCGATCTGGAGACCCGGATCGCGATCCTCCGCAAGAAGGCCGCCCAGGAGAAACTTCAGGCACCGCCTGAGGTCCTTGAGTTTATCGCCAGCAAGATCGCCACGAACATCCGCGAACTCGAAGGTGCCCTCATCCGCGTCACGGCGTTTGCCAGCCTGAACCGGCAACCTGTCGACCTCGCCCTCGCCGAGATCGTGCTCAAGGACCTGATTCCGGAGAGCAGTGGACCTGAGGTCACCAGCGCGCTGATCATGGCGCAGACCGCCGCCTACTTCGGGCTCACCTTGGACGACCTCTGCGGTTCCAGCCGCTCCAGAGTGCTGGTGAACGCCCGCCAGATCGCCATGTACCTCTGCCGTGAGCTCACCGATCTGTCCCTGCCGAAGATCGGGCAACAGTTCGGTGGCCGCGACCACACGACGGTGATGCACGCCGACCGCAAGATCCGTCAGCTCATGGCCGAACGCCGAAGCGTCTACAACCAGGTGACCGAGCTGACGAACCGCATCAAGTCCCAGGCGCGGCAGGGCTAAGCGTCGTGACCGACCGTTCCGAACCGGTGATCACGCTGGGTACACACGCTGGGGACAACCCTGTGGACTATGTGCGGTTTGTTGTGTGTTCTCTGGGGATGACCCGTGGACGACATCGATCGTTCATCTCGTCGTCCACTGCTCGTTCCCACAAAGTCGCCGGAACGACACAACCGCCTGTGGACACCAATCACCGCGCTGACCTGCATCAACGCCGGTCATCCCCACTATCCACCGCACCGACTACGACGACGAGTACTCCTTCATCACTTCAACAAAGCACCGCAGTAAGTCACGTCCCCAGCTCCCACACCCGATCACGTAGAGTCACCGGCTGGATGCCGGTACCCTCGTGCGTCCGGCGTCCCAAGCCCTGATCCGGAGGATCTTTCGTGAAGTTCCGCGTCGAACGCGACGTTTTCGCCGAGGCTGTCGCCTGGGCAGCCCGCAGCCTGCCCACCCGACCACCCCTTCCAGTCCTCGCCGGCCTTCTCATCGACGCCAAGGACGGCGGACTGACTCTCAGCTCGTTCGACTATGAGGTTTCGGCCCGAGTCGAAGTACCTGCCGACGTCAGCGAACCCGGCTCGATCTTGGTCTCGGGGCGTCTCTTGGCCGACATCACTCGCAGCCTGCCCGATCGACCGGTCGAGATGGCGACGGAGGAGAGTGAGCGCAAGGCCCAGCTCGTCTGCGGAACCTCCAAGTTCAGCCTCCAGACGCTCCCCAGGGAGGACTACCCATCGCTCCCTGCCATGCCCGACGCCGCAGGAACGCTGGCGGGAGATATTTTTGCCGCCGCTGTTGCGCAGGTGGCGGTGGCGGTCGGCCGCGACGACACCCTTCCGGTCCTCACCGGGATTCGTGTGGAATTCGAAGGAGACCGTCTGGTGCTGGCGGCGACCGACCGCTACCGCCTAGCGGTTCGCGAGCTGCAGTGGGCGCCTGGTCGCACCGACCTGACCACCGTTGCACTCGTTCAGGGGCGTTCGTTGGCTGACACGGCGCGAGCGCTTGCCGATGCCGAAACGGTGACGATTGCGTTGACCGGCAGTGGTGCGGGAGAGGGCCTGATCGGGTTCGAAGGTGCTGCTGGCAGCGAGAGTCGCCGCACCACGAACCGACTACTCGACGGCGAGTTTCCCAAGTACCGAGCCTTGCTGCCTTCGGAGTCCAGTTCAGTGGCTGTTGTCGAGTCGGCTGCCCTGCTTGAGACGGTCAAGCGTGTCGCCCTGGTAGCCGATCGGAACACGCCTGTGCGTCTCTCCTTCGAGGAGGGACAGCTCATGGTCGAAGCCGGGGCAGGTGACGAAGCTCAAGCAGTCGAGACACTGACCTGCGCCTACTCCGGTGAACCACTCACCATCGCGTTCAACCCGCAGTTCTTCCAGGAGGGCATCGGTGCGCTAGGAACGGCGCACACCGAGATCTCCTTCACCACATCGACCAAACCGGCTGTGATCGCCGGGCGGATCGACCCAGAAAAGCCGAGCGACGGCAGCTACCGGTACCTGATCATGCCGGTGCGTCTCTCCGGCTGATCTGGTCGCGGTGTTCGTCGCAGCGCTCGAGCTGGTCGACTTCCGTTCGTACTCACTCGTGCAGATCGATTGGGAGCCGGGTGTCTCGGTTCTGGTGGGACCGAACGGGCAGGGCAAGACCAACATCGCCGAGGCCATCGGGTATCTGGCGACTCTGGGAAGTCACCGGGTGGCGTCCGACCAGCCGTTGGTGAGGCACGGGGCCGAACGGGCGGTTGTTCGTGCCGGGGTAGAGCGATTGGGCCGGCGGTTGTTGCTCGAGATCGAGATCGTTCCTGGAAAGAGCAACCGCGCACGGATCAACAAGTCGCCGCTCCCACGCCCGCGAGAGCTACTTGGGGTTCTTCGTGCCGTTGTGTTTGCGCCGGAGGACCTTGGGCTCGTTCGAGGAGACCCTGATACACGCAGGGGATTCCTCGACGAGTTGATGGTGCTGCGAACACCTCGACTTGCCGGTGTGAAGTCTGACTACGACCGAATGCTCAAGCAACGCAACGCCCTCCTCAAGAGCGCGGCCGCCACACGCGGCTCGTTCGACGCCACGACGCTGGCAGTCTGGAACGACCATTTGGTGCAGCTGGGCAGCGAGCTTCTCCAGGCCCGGTTGGCGCTTGTCTGCGAGCTGCGTGCCCCAGTCAAGAAGGCGTATGCCGGCCTTGCCCCGACAGGGGGTGACGCAGCGCTCGACTACAAAGCCTCCTGGTGTGACCGGTCGCCGCTGGATCGGCTGACCTCTCGCGAGGAGATCGCGACAGAGCTGCGTGGTGCTCTGGAACGAGTGGAGCGCGACGAGCTGCAGAGGGGCGTGACACTGACCGGACCGCAGCGCGACGACCTGCTCCTGACTCTTGGAGACCATCCGGCGAAGGGTTATGCCTCGCACGGTGAGTCGTGGTCCATGGTGTTGGCACTGCGTCTGGCTTCGTTCGAGCTGCTGCGTGCTGACGGTGACGACCCCGTGTTGATCCTCGACGACGTCTTTGCCGAGCTCGACTCGACGCGGCGAGACCGCCTGGCCGCGATGGTGCGTGATGCCGAACAGGTATTGGTCACCGCTGCCGTCGCCGAGGACATCCCGCCTACGCTCTCGGGAAGCCGGTTTGTCGTCGACGCTGGGCAGGTGCGACGTGAATACTGAATCGAAGAACCCGCAGGACGAGAGCCCTGATGACCCGGGTACTCGTGAGGATGCACCAACCACGGAGTCGGACCTGACGCGGTCGCTGCTGGCGCAGGTGCGGGCCGCTTCTAGGGCAGCACCGGCTAAGGCTCGTTACGCCGCCCGGTCACCTCGCCGGCGCCGGCGCAGCAGCAGCGATCCAGCTTCGTACTCCGGCGCCGCTCCCGACGACCGCGACCCCCAGCTCATCGCAGCCTCGGTCGACGACCTGGTGAGCGAGCGGGGCTGGTCCGAGCCGATCGCGGTTGGCGGTGTTGAGGGCCGCTGGCCGCAGATCGTCGGGACAGATATCGCGGCGCACTGCGTCCCCGAGGAGTTCGAGGCCGGGCGCCTCACTGTCCGGACCGACTCGACGGCCTGGGCCACCCAGGTCCGGATGCTTGCCCCTACCTTGCTCGCCAGGCTCAACGACGACCTGGGAGCCGGAACGGTCACCCACCTGCAGGTTCTGGGCCCCCAGGGGCCGTCGTGGAAGAAGGGCCGACTGCGGGTGAAGGGGCGAGGGCCGCGAGATACCTACGGGTGAGAGCGCGAGCGCCTATAGACCCGCCAGATCGAACGAATTCCGCCATCCGCGTATGGAGGGTCGCCCCCCGGCTTATTCGCGGCAGCAGACCGTCGGCACAGGCCTGGGATCGGCATTCTGTCGCCGGTACCAGGTAGAATCGACTCACCATCATCGAACGGCAGTATCTGACCGCTTCTCCACGACGCATCATCACCTTGGGCCGCTCCGCAGCAGACTCCCAGTTGAGCACAGCTGAGCACGGAGTGGCCCTTGATCGGAGCCAACTGTTGTCGTACGACGCCACTGACATCCAGGTCCTCGAGGGCCTCGACGCGGTACGCACGCGCCCGGGCATGTACATCGGCTCCACCAGTGAGCGCGGGCTGCACCACCTCGTTTACGAGGTGGTCGACAACTCCGTCGACGAGGCGATGGCCGGCCAGGCCGACCACATCAGGGTCACCCTGCGCGAAGACGGATCGGTGCGGGTGGTCGACAACGGCCGCGGCATCCCGGTCGACCTGCACCCGGTTGAGAAGCGCCCGGCTGTCGAGGTTGTGCTGACTGTTCTGCACGCCGGCGGCAAGTTCGGCGGCGGTGGCTACAAGGTCTCCGGTGGCCTGCACGGCGTCGGCGTGTCCGCGGTCAACGCGCTGTCCGACTGGCTCAAGCTCGAGATTCGCCGCAACGGCAAGGTCTACTACCAGGAGTACGCGGCGGGCATCCCGACGATCGAGCTCAAGCAGACCGGCGTCACCGATCGCCGCGGCACCAAGGTCACGTTTCATCCTGACCACACGATCTTCAAGAACGTCCTCGAGTTCAGCTTCGACACGCTCGCCCAGAAGCTGCGCGAGCTCGCGTATCTCAACAGCGGTCTGTCGATCAACATCCATGACGAGCGCACCGACAAGAAGGTCGAGTTCG
>JANLWJ010000125.1:0-23214 GCA_031364455.1 Actinomycetes bacterium
CTCGGATCGACCCGGCAGAACCGGTCAGGTGAGAAGGACGCTCGCTGGATCACCGACCTCGCCGACGCTCGCCCCGACCTCGACGCCGAGCTGGTCGACCTGCGCGACTTCCCGCTGCCCTTCTTCGACTCCCCGTTCCCCCCGAAGCGCGCGTTGCCCGACGACCCGCAGGTGCAGGCGTGGGCGGCGAAGGTGGCGCAGGCGGACGGTTTCATCCTGGTGACGCCGGAGTACAACTACGGCTACTCGGCCGTTCTGAAGAACGCCATCGACACCCTTTACTACGAGTGGAATGACAAGCCGGTCGGCATCGTCGGCTACGGCGCGGTCGGCGGCGGCCTGCGCGCGGTGATGCAGCTGCGGCAGGTGGTCGTCGAGCTCGGCCTAGTGCAGGCCAACGCCGGCGTGATCGTCCCCTTCGCGGGGCGCGCATTCGGCGACGATGGCAAGCCGAGTGACGAGGTCACGCTGCGTACGGCGAACGCGATGCTGGGCGAGGTGGCCGGATGGCTGCCGATGTTGCAGGCCAAGCGCGAAGCGAAGGCAGAAGCCAAGCGCGCCGCCGCGGAGCTAGAGACCTCGAAGCTGGTCGCCGCCGTCTAGAGCCGCAAGCCGCGCCCGAGCCGTCCAGCGGAAGCACTCCGAACCGACGTCAGGCGTCGGTACAGTCGTGGCCACTACGACTCACGGGGGATGAACATGCGGCGAGGGCCAGCGCTGTGACCATCGCGGCGGGCGAACGGGGCGCATCCAGAGCTGCGACCGACCGCGCCGTGACAGTGGGAACGCGGGCAGCCGCGCTCATCGTCACCGCGTCGGGGCTCGTCCTCGGATACGCCATGGCGCAGATGCAGGTGACTCCGTGGGCCGACTGGGCTGGACCGATTGCGACGACCTTGATGGCCGGCGCGTGGTTGTTGTCGGTGCTTGCTCCCGTCCTGGTGGGCGCCGGTGCGGCCGTGCTGCCGCGCCGCCCGATGCTGCAGCAGGGAGTGGCGCTGACGTCATCGCTGGGGCCGCTGCTCTTCATGGTGCTCTTCAGCGCCGCTGCTAGCGCTGGTCCAGGCAGCGGTGGGTACTCCGACCTTGAGGTGGCAGCTTCCTACTGGTACCTCGTCGGCGCCGCTGGGTTTGTTGTGGCAGCCGGTTGGTGTGCAGTCTCTCGGCTGTCCTGGTTCGGTATGGGTCAGGTGTCGGTGACGGGGTGGGTGCTGTGGCTGGTCACCGTGATGATCTTGGCCTGCGGCGCGGTGTTGCAGGTGGTGATCGTCTACTTCGGCTCAGCGGATGGCGGCTACGAGGTCCCGATGGCCTGGATAGCCGTGGCGGTCACATCCATCGGTGTGACGTCGCTATGCCTTATGACGGTCGCGTTCCATCCCGCGCCGAGGGCGCGTCGAGATGCCGCCTTCTGGTGCGCTGGCGTGCTCGTCGCTGTGACGTGCCTCGTTACTGCTGCCCTGGTGCTCGATGGCAACCCGTTCCTGTCGTTCTTCGCTGTGACGATCCTGGGATCGGTTGCGGCGATTCCGTTCGGGGCCGGCGTGATGCTCACTCGCAGCGGTGGTGAGCCACTGATCCCGCCGGCCTCACCACCTGTGGTCGATCTCGAGAAGGCTCGTCGATATGTCGTCGGGCAACGTCTGATGGCCGTAATCCTCGCCGGTTTCTGGTGCGCCGCACTCTTGAGTGGCGGTGAGCGCCCTGATGCGGCTACGTGGCTCTACACGGTCGTGTTCGTTGTTGGTTCGGTCGCGGCGACGATGGCGGGCGATCTTCGGGGATTTGGAGTTCCGTCGAACCCGGTCGACCCGGTTCGACGCCGAACGCTCAATGGCATAGCGACGGTGTGCCTACTGGCCGCGGGGTTCGGCGTCTTTACCTCTGACGGCGCAGATCCCCATGTCGATCTCGTACTCCTCAGCCTGCCCATAGCGATGCTCACCGCGCTGTCGATCCGCATCGATCGAGCTATCCGTGCCGAGTCGAGGACACCGTCTGGCTCGAACGCAACGCCGCGCGTCGGCTAACCCCCAACCCGCATCAGCGTGTGAGTTCACTGAGGCCATAGCGTCAGCGAACTCACACGCTGTCCGATGGTGGACGCGGTTAGCGGCGGACGGCGATGGTCACGTCGCCGGTGACGACGAAGGCGACGTCGGCGTCGAGCTCAGAGTCGTACTCCACCGAGACCTGCTCGAACGAGCAGTCCATCCGCCGCAGACCCCTCGCCTGGGCCGGCTTCACCGAGATCCCTGGTTCTTCGAACGTGAAGAGTGGCTCGCCGCCGGGATACTCCGACGCGAGGTACGCAGCACCGACGAAGTTGCCGAACGACATCGGATGGAAGACCGTCGTGCTGGCTCCGTCGAATCCGGGCGTCCACTCTCCGCCGCCGCGGCTAGTGGTGATGTTGTAGGTCTGACCGTTGTCGCAGGTCAGCGGAAAGCTGTCGGCCGCTGACCCGGGGTCGGCGGACGCCGGTGCGGCGAGCGTCGCCAACGACAGAGCGGTGACGCAGGAAGCTGCTGCAAGGGTGAAGGATGAACGCATGAGCCCTCCTCAGGAATAGGACGCTGACACCCCCTTGTCGCACGGCTGGCCCCGAATGGTTCACGAGCGGTTCGAAGTCACGTGCCTCGCCGGTGTGCGAGCATGGCGCTATGCCACTCCTGGATCGTGACGACTGCGTGCTCATAGTCATCGACGCGCAAGCCGGCTTCCTCAACAAGGTGGACGCGGAGGTCGCCGCTGACGTGGTGGACCGCATCCGGTGGCTGGTGACACTCGCTGGGGTGCTCGAGGTCCCGGTGAAGGTCACTGAGGAGGAGCCCGAGCGCAACGACCCAACGGCGCAACCGATCCGTAACGCCCTCCCGCCGAACTCCAAGCGTCACGTCAAGCCCACCTTCGGGCTGGCCAGCACTCCGGAGATCCTCGCCGACCTCGAAGCCACCGGACGCCGCACCGCCGTCCTCGTCGGCCTCGAGACCGACGTCTGCGTTGCGCAGTCGGCGCTCGGGCTGCAGGACGCCGGTTGGAAGGTGGTCGTGATCTTCGACGCGGTGACGTCGCCAGGTGTCGGTCACGAGCAGGGGCTGAGCCGGCTCCGCGATGCCAGCGTCGAGCTGCTCGGCACCAAGGCCGTTGCCTACGACTGGCTCCGAACGGTGGCCAAGGCCGAAGAGGTGCTCCGGCTTGAAGCGCTGGCGGCTCCCCGCGGGATCGTTCTGTAGCGCCCAGCGCAACACCGGACGCCCGGCCGCCCGGCCATCAGACGTGACAGCCACGTCAGGTCGTGAACTCCGCTACGTCCGGTGTGCCGCGCGGAAGGCTTCCAGCACTGACGCCGGCAGCCGCCCACGGCTCGAGACCGCTAGCCCTTGCTCGGCGGCCCAGCTGCGGATCTGCATCGCCGACTCTGGGCCGGCCATCGGCGCCAGCCGCGCAGCGACCACGGAGTCGTCAGCCAGATGCTCGGCCGCGGCGGCCAGAAACCGGTAGACGTACTCCTCGGCCATGCTGCGGCTTTCGAGGAACAGGATCGGCACCTCCGGCCAGCGCACCTGCAGCTCGGCGATCCCGTCTGCTGCCGCAGCTGGCCGCACCAGTTGCTGCTTGAAGAGAGCGGAGTACCTGTCCTCGACGACAACTGCCGCGCGCGAAACGGCGGCCAGGTGCGACATGGCGTAGCGGAGTTTGCCGTTCGACAAGCTCGACGTCAGGTCAGCCAGCGACTTGCGTTCTACGACGGCGGCCAGCGATCCGTCGATCTCGACGCCGTAGTCGCCGACCGGCAACGCCCGCTTCTCGACCGAAACCGGCCGCTCGGTGAACCGGTAGGCGTACCGCTCGCGAGTGTCGACCAGCACGGTGAGGTCGGCTGCGCCCGGAGCCGCCCCGCGCGGCGCCCGCACGCGCGCATTGGTTCGCGGACCACGAGGTCCGGCGAGCTCGGCCACTCGTCGGCCGAGACCGGATGGCAGTAGACCGCTGCAGCGCGCGGCCAGGTGTCGCGCACCCGGAACACCAGACCGGTGCCCAGCGGGAGGCGCAGCAGATAGGGCAGCGACGACCCGGGAAGCGGGTTGCGAGCGATGAGGAACTCCACGGTCGCCAGTCTGCCGCACGGGCACGGGCCAGTCTCTGCTACGAGAGTTAGCCTCGGAAAACTGGCTCGTCAGAGCAGAAGGTGGTCGCAACACCTGATGTCTTGGAGGTGTAGGGGTTGGCGAGCAGGTCCACAGCACCACCTTGGCGAAGTTACTTTGATTTAGTGATATTGGATAAAGCGCGATAAGGCTGCAAAGGGATTCCATCACCTGCCACTGACACGTCCATCCGGGCGGTCACCAGAAGCGTCAAGTGCTCATGCCCGGCTGGGTGAAGCCGCCCGGCGGACGCTCACGCCGAACGCCCTTACCGCCCGGCCGGACGCCGCACGTCGGCGAGGCGCTCGCGCATCGTGCGCTCGACGCGTGCTGTTGTCCGCTCGTCCAGCCCGATCTGGCCGACCCGCGCTGTCCACTCCTCGACAACGTCGACGATCTCGTCAAGCCGTCGGTTCACCGCACGTTCTGGCACCCCAACGCGCGCACCGAACGCTACGAAGTCGGCACGCCGGAGGCGGTTGTTTCGCCCCTCAAACTCCAGTGCCATCACGTCGTTCGGTAGGTAGGCGACCGTTGACACCAGGTCATACGCCGGCGCCAGCACGGTCTCTGCGTCCGGCCGGGTGAGCACGCTGACGTTCTTGGCATGCAGGTCACCGTTGCCGACGAGGTAGCTGACGGCGATCAGCGCGAGGAACTCACGCATGGCCAGGCGTTGTGCATGAACGGTTTCGCCGACGACGCGCGCCACTTCGATCGACCGCATCCGGTACTTGTGCCCCGGGAACCGCCCTGCGAGCTGGGCGGCATCCTCCTGCTCGAGGCGCCGCAGCTGGCCCGCATCCCAGACGCGGTCGAAGCGACGCACGAGCAGGGCGCTCCGCCCGCGTCCGTCGTGCACCACTTGATGTTCGGCCACCTTCAAGCCGCATGCCGCTGCCAGGTCGAGACACCAGTCCTCGTTCTCCACCAGGCGCGGGTAGCGCTGCGGGCTCAGCTTCAGGATCGACGGCTGTGTCAGCTCGTTCTCGCCGACGACGGGGAACGTGATCACCCCGGCTGAGACCTTCTCCTGGACGCCGGCCAGCGCGACGCGGTCGCCGTCGTCCGGCTCGATCCCGACGCTGCGCGCGAAGAGCTCATCGAAGTCGGCGTCCGCCCATGACCCAGTCGTGACTGCCGGTGTGACCGCGTCGGGGTGGATGCCGTGCGGAACCACCCGGACGTCGCCGACCGGGTCACCGCCCACCGCGAGCAGGAGGCTGAACATGTCGTCGGTGGAGGTCTTGACGCGACGCGTCAGCGCGAGCAGGCGTTCGCCCTCGGGAAGGAGCCCGGCGAAGAAGGGGGGCACAGCGCCGGCGACTGCGGTGAAGTCGGCGTCGGTCAGTGGCAGAGAATGCGCAACTCGCCGGCCACCGGCGGACGCGTATCCCTCTCCGTAGGAGAAGACCGTGTCGTCACCGCGCCGCCGTAGCTGGCCGGCGATGGAGTCGCCCTTCCACACGTCGGCAGCTTCGATCGCGGTGACCGGCTGCTCAGTCATCGGAAGAGCCTGGCTCTCTGAGGCGTAGGCCGATCTCGAAGCCCAGCGCTGCGCAGAGATCGGTGAGGGTGTCGAGCCGCAGGGTCGGCTTGTCGTGTTCGGCAGCGTGCACCGAGCGCACCGCGACCCCGGCGAGGTCGGCAAGCTCGGTCTGGGTCAGGCCTAGTTGCCTGCGCCGGGAGCGGAGTGTGCTGCCGAGGGAAGATGGATCAGCATGATCGCGCAGATTCATCGGATGTAGTCTCTCGTTTTAATCCAGGCGGGTAGTTTCTGCATGATAGCGCAGATTTAGCTGCCCGATCATCATGCTAGAGCGGTCCACACTCCATACTGCACGATCGTGCATGAGGAAGTTGGATCGGGAAGGGCTGCGCCAGATGCCGCTCTCACGTTTTCGCCCAGATGGAGGCTAGGCACGTTTGCAGACTGTCTCCTGCGCCTTGCTGTGCCTAACCTTCATCTCGTCGACGCGGTGGCTGGCCCGCGGTAGGAATGTCCCGTGACCGCCGACCGCGAGACAGAGATCCGGCTCGGTGGGGACGGCGTCACACCGGGCATCGTCCGCATCGGCGACACTGTGCGGCGTCCGATCCGGCCGTTCTCGCGGACAGTGCAGGCGTTCCTCGCTCATCTCCATGCGCGGGGCTTCGACGGTGCCCCGGTGCCCATGGGCGTCGACGCCAACGGCCGCGAGGTGCTCTCGTTCGTCGAAGGTGACGTCCCGCGCGAGCCGCTTCCGGACGCCGCGTGCAGCGACGACGTGCTGGTCGCGCTCGCGCGGCTGATCCGCCGCCTGCACGACGCCGCGCAAGGCTGGGAGCCTCCGGCCGACGCGGTGTGGGGCTCGATCCCTGGGCGCCTGCACCCCGACACCAAGCAGCTGTTCGCCGCGCCGGAGCTGGTGTCGCACCGCGACTACTGCCCAGGCAACGTCGTCTTCCGCAGCGGCCTCCCGGCGGCGCTGATCGACTTCGACCTCGCCCGCCCAACGACGCGGCTCTACGACATCGCCAACGCGCTCTACTGGTGGGCGCAGTTGTTGGATCCGCTCGACCGTGCTCCCGCGCTGCTGGACGTCGACGTCGCGTCGCGCGTCGCCCGGTTCGCCGACGCCTATGGCATGGACGCCGACCAGCGCGCTGGGCTGATGCCGCTCGCCAGAGACATGCTGCGCAACTTTCACCTGTCGGCGCGCGAGGCGGCGAAGGTCAGCCCGGTGTTCGCGCGCTTCTGGGACGAGGGCGTCGCTGCAAAGATGCCGCGCGCTGAGGCGTGGCTGCAGGCGAACGCGTCCGGCGTCACCGCGACGCTGCTGCGCTGACCCGAAGGACGTACGAGAGTTAGCCCCGGAAATCTGCCGTTGAAGGCGCAGAATCCGGGGCTATCTCTCGTACTGAGTCAAGCGTGTGGTGCGGGTGGCGCTAGACGGCGTTCACCAGCCGCCACATGCCCATCGCGGCGTGCGGGACGCCGTCCTGCATCTCGCTCGGCATGAAGCAGATGATCAGGTAGCGACCCGGCTTCACCTCTTGGTAGTGCACCGTCTTGATGCCGGGTGACTGCACGTCGAAGGCGAAGCCGCCGGGGCGTATCCACCCCGGGTCCTTGTTCGACTTCAGTCCCTGGCGGACGTCCTTCGCAGTGGTGCCGTTCTTGACGTGAATCGCATCCATGAAGTGGATCTCGTGCGCCTTGTTCTCGAAGCTGACCCAGTTGCCCTCGAGCTTGCCGTCGGTCTTGAACTGGTTCAGGTCGTTGGTCTGATAGGCCACGATCGAGCTGTCGGCGTGCTGCATCTTGGCGCCGCGACGTTCACCCTTGACTTTGAAGGGGGTGAGCTTGTTGGTCTTGAAGTCGAACGCGTAGTAAGAACCCTTGCTCAGCTTGACCTGCCACCTGGCTCCTTCGGCCCCTCCGCCGTAAAGGGTGACAAGACGGTCGAAGGCTTCCATGGCGTCGGCGCTGCCGGCTTCGCCGGAGAAGGCCTTATCGAGTTTCTTGAAGGCGCGGTCGAGGTTGTCGGACTCGAGGATGACCGGCGACGAACCTCGGTGGGCGGTCTTGGTCACCCGGAACTCGGTGATCCCTGGCCGGAAGCCGGTATCGCTGACGGTGACCTTCTTGTCGTTGCTGTGAATGCGCACGATCTTCGGCTTGCCGACGGCGCCGGGGCGGGCGCTGTCACCTGCCGTCGTGGCCGTTGCCGCGCTCGGTGCGAACACCAGGCCCGTTGTCGCGAGTGCAACTGCAACCACGAGAGCGGGAGCCTTCCTTTTGAGCTTCACTGTTGGTCCCTTCGTCAGTCATTCGAGGTGCCGGACGCCGATGGAGGGGCGCGCCATCAGTGCGGCCCACTTCGTCGGCACTTCCATCATGGGAAGCGACCGTCCCGAGACCGTTACGAGGTTTGCGCCGGTACGCGCCGCAGCCGATCCGGGCGAACACCTGTACGCCCACCCACCCGGCGTCTACGGTGAGGCACTGACGCGATCAGCGTCGCTCGGGCTCATCGTCCTTGGGGGCGACGACCATGCTGCAGATCTCCTTGCTTGGCGAGCAGAGCTTCACACTCGACGGCAGCCCGCTCGCAGGCACGCTGGGGCGGCGAGCCATGGAGATCATCGCCTACCTGGTCCTTCACCCTGGTGAACCGCAGCCGCGGGCATCCGTCGCCGCAGCCGTTTGGCCCGACTCCACGGATGCGCAGGCACTCACCAACCTTCGCCGCGAGCTGCACCAGATGCGGTCCGTCCTCGGCGGGGACGCCAGCATCGCCGCAGACGCGCGCACCGTCTGGTGGCAGCCGGGGGCGGAGAATCGCTGCGACGTCGTCGAGTTCATCCAGGCGTCGGACGCGGAGTGCGCCGTTGCGGCCTACGGGGGAGACCTGCTGCCGGGGTCGGCGGCCGAGTGGGCAGCCGCCGAGCGTGATCACCTGCACCGCCAGTGCGTGCAGCTGCTCGATCGACTCATCGCCGTTGAGGAGGACGACTCGATCAGCCAGGCGCTCGAGCACGCGGAGCGGCGTCTGGCCCTCGAGCCCATGCAAGAGACGTCGTACCAGATGCTGATGCGGCTGCAGTGCAACGCCGGAGACCGCGCCGCGGCGATCCAGACCTACCACCGGTGTGTAGCCATCCTCGACAAAGAGCTCGGCGTCAGCCCGGACGCCGCAACGGTCGCGCTGTACAGCCAGCTCGTGGTGTCGCACGAGTCAGCGTCACGCCCGTCGCCGCAGGAGCGGCGGACCGCAGACGAGCCACACCTTGTTGGGCGGGCGGGCGAGCTTGCAGCGATCTTGCGGTGGCGGCAAAGCCTAGGCCCGAGCGTGCCCCCGCTTTACCTGCTGCAGGGCGAGGCCGGCATGGGCAAGAGCCGCCTGATCCGCGAGGTCGCCTCACGCGCCGCCGCTGACGGCGTCAGCGTTGCGATGGCCCGCTGCTATGCGGGGCCCGGCCGGATGGCGCTCGGCCCGGTGGCCGAGTGGCTCGGCTCAGACTCCCTGCGGGCCCGCCGCCAGAGCCTGGCGCCGGAGTGGTCAGCTGAAGTCGACCGGCTGCTGCCGCCCGAGGCGCGGGTCGCGACCAGCGGGACGCCCAGCCCGATGGTGGACGCCTGGCAGCGCCACCACTTCTTCGAGGGGCTCGCGCGGGCGTTGTTGCAGCCGGCGACGTCGACGTTGTTGGTACTCGACGACCTGCAGTGGTGCGACTCCGAGACGCTGTCGTGGCTGCCGATGTTCCTTGAGCTGGCGGACGGCTACCCGGTGCAGCTGCTCGCGGGGGTGCGCGATGAGCAGATGCCCGGCCACCCGGCGCTGGCCGAGACCATTGGGAGCCTGCGGGCTGCCGGACTGTCGGCTGAGTCGGTTCTTGAGCCGCTCTCGGTCGACGCCACGGCCGCGCTGGCAGAGAGCGTGCTCGGCCGACCCCTCGGGCGGGACGCCACGAAGTGGCACGAGGCGACCGGTGGCGTGCCGCTGTTTGTCATCGAGACGGCGCGCAGCCGGATGCGGCAGGAGCCGAGCGCTAGCGAGGTGGGGCAGTTGCCCCGCGTGCAGGCCGTCCTCCGGTCGCGGCTCGAGGAAGTCTCGGCGGCTGCACGCGAGGTGGCCGGACTCGCCGCCGCGTTCGGGCGGGCCTTCCGGGTCGACCTGCTCATCGAGGCGAGCAACCACCACGAGAACGAGATCGTCGACGCGATCGACGAGCTCTGGCAGCGACGCATCATCCGCGACGGTGGTGCTGGGGTATACGACTTCACGCACGACCTGCTTCGCGACGCCGCGTACGAGCAAACATCGCCGCCGCTGCGTCCGCTCATGCACCGCCGGCTCGCGCAGGCGATCGAGCTGCTGTCCGACGGTGAGTCGCGTGATGTGGCCGCCGACCTGGCCGAGCAGTACGACCGGGCGAACGTGCCGAAGAGGGCCATTCCTAACTACGCTCTTGCGGCCGAGGCGGCCACCACGGTGTTCGCCTACGGCAGTGCGGTGCGACGCTATGCGCGCGCGCTCGAACTGCTGGACGACCTCGCGGTCGGCCGAGACCGCGATGAGCGTGAGCTGTCGCTGCTACACGCCAGGTCGCTGCCCCTGAACGCACTGGAGGGCTACGCATCCCCGAACTTGCGTGCCAACCTCGAGCGGTCAGCGCTGCTGGCCGAGCGCCTCGGCGAGCCACGGCTGCTGCTGCTCAGCCTGGTCGGGTTGTTCGCGGTCCGCTTCGTGCAGGGCGACGTCGCAGAGTCGTACCGGATCGCCGAGCGCGCACTCGCGCTGAGCCCCGCCCATCCCGACGCGGCTGGTCAGGCGCACTTCGCGCTCGGCGGCGCCGCCAGCGAGCTGGGACGCCACGAGCTCGCCGTTGAGCACTTCGCCATGGCCCACGAGATGACGATCAACCAGCCGCCGTCGCTCCTAGGCACCCGACCCGAGGTGCACGCCCGAGCCTGGTGCGCGCACTCGCTGTGGGCACTCGCTCATGACGACGAGGCGGTGCACTGGGCAGACTGGGCGGTGCGCCGGGCAGAAGAGATGGAACAGCCGTACAGCCTCGCGGTGGCGCTGGCGTACGCGGCCATGACGCACCAGCTGCGCCGCGACGTCGACGCAAGCCGCGAATACGCCGAGCGGACTCTCAAGATCTGCAGCCGATACGAGTTCGCCTACTACCGGCAGTGGGGCGTCATCCTGTCCGGTTGGTGCCTGGGCGGTGATGACGGTGCAACTCAGATCGAGCAGGGGCTGGCTGCGCTGCGCGCCGAGGGAGCGCTCGCCCGGCACCCGTACTACCTCGCGCTGCTGGCGGAGGCACGACTCGACCAGGGGCAGAAGGCGCAGGCGGCCGTGGTGATCGAGACCGCCCTGGACATCGCGGCGAGGAACGAGGACCGGTGGTGGGTACCTGAGCTGTTGCGGCTCAAGGCGCGGGCCGTCGGCGGCGACGAAGCGGCTGCCCTGCGTGCGCTGGCCCTGGCTCAAGCGGAGCGCGACGGTGCGACGGCCCTCGTAACGCGCATCACCGCAGATGTCTGAGCGTGGAGCGGTTCCGGAGCGTTTACCGAACGGTGAGGTTCGTACGGTCGGGGCGTTCGTCTGATCTCCCGCACACCTGGAGCACCCATGACCAGCACCTCAACCACCGACTTCTCCACCCTCGCGGCGTCCATGAGGGGAACTGTGACCACCCCCGACAGCAGCGACTACGACGAGGCGCGTGCTGTCTACAACGGCATGATCGATCGCCGGCCGGCCGCCGTGGCGTCCTGTGTCGACACCGCTGATGTGCTCGCCGCACTGGCGTTCGGCCGCGAGGCCGGGCTCACGATCGCGGTTCGCGGCGGCGGCCACCACGCCAACGGGTTCGGCGTCTGGGACGGCGCGCTCACCATCGACCTCAGCAACATGCGGGGGGTCGATGTGGTGCCAGGCGAGAAGAAGGTCCGCGTCCAGGGAGGGGCGGTCTGGGCAGACGTCGACCACGCGACGCACCCGTTCGGTTTCGCCGTTCCATCCGGAATCATCGGAAGCACCGGAGTAGCCGGGCTGACGCTGGGCGGCGGTTTGGGCAACCTGAGCCGCGGGGCCGGGCTCACCATCGACCGTCTCGAGTCGGCGGACGTCGTGCTTGCCGACGGATCGCTGGTGACGGCAAGCGAGAGGTCGCACCCCGATCTGTTCTGGGCGCTGCGCGGCGGCGGGGGCAACTTCGGCATCGTCACGAGCTTCACGTTCAGGGGCCACGACGTTGCCACCATCTTCGGCGGCCCGATCCTCTACGACATCGGTGACACCGGTAACGTGCTGCGCTGGTATCGCGACCTGCTGCCGACTCTGCCGCGTGACCTCAGCGGCTGGTTCGCCGTACTGACGATCCCGCCGGCTGCGCCGTTCCCGGAGGAGCTGTGGGGACGCAAGGCGTGCGGCGTCGTCTGGTGCTACACCGGCGACCTGAGCAAGGCCGACGAGTTGTTCAAGCCCATCGTCGAGTTCGGTTCACCGATTCTGGTCGGGGTTCACGAAATGCCGTTCCCCATGCTGCAGGGCGCTTTCGACGCGCTGTACCCGGCGGGGCTGCAGTGGTACTGGCGGGCTGACTTCTTCCGCGAGATCACCGACGAGGCGATCAACGCGCACGAGAAGTTCAGCGCTGAGTTGCCGACCGGGCACTCGACGATGCACCTGTACGCGATCGACGGCGCCGTCAATGACGTGGGCGAGCACGACACCGCGTTCGCCTACCGCGACGTCACCTGGGGTGGCGTGATCGTCGGCGTCGATCCTGACCCGGGCAACGCCGGCATGCTCAAGGACTGGGTGGTCGACTACTGGGACGCGCTGCATCCCACGTCCGCGGGCGGGGCCTACGTCAACATGATGATGGACGAGGGCCAAGACCGGATCCGCGCGGCGTACCGCGGCAACTACGACCGACTGGCGATGGTCAAGGCGGCCTACGACCCCGAGAACGTCTTCCACGTCAACCAGAACATCGCGCCGAGCTGAGTCCCCCCCATCCCGATTGGAGACGAGTACCCATGAAGACGCCGAAGTCTCGCCGATATCTGGCACTGCTGTTCGTTCCCCTGGTTCTGCTCGGCGTTGTCAGCGCGCCGACAGGAGCATTGGCCTCCCGGGTGTCGTCGGGTGCTGACGCCCAGGTCGTCATTGACTGGCAGCGGATCGCCATCCGGACCGTCTACACCGAAGGGCTCAACCCGCCACCGGTCGGCGCGCTCTACCTTGGGTTCACGGCCCTGGCTGTCAACGACGCGGTGCAGGAATCCCTCAAGCGGGGAAACACGAGCGCCGACGCCGCGGTGGCTGTGGCAGCGCACGGCGTCCTCAGGGAGTACTTCTCGACGTCATCGGCAGCCAATCTTGACGCCGCCCTGGCCGCCTCCCTTTCCGCGATTCCAGACGGGGCCGAGAAGAGCAAGGGCATCCGAATAGGTCAACAAGCTGCGCAAGAGATGATCGCGAGCCGGGTCGGTGACGGCCGGAACGACACGTCGATCGTCTACACCGTGCCCACGCCGGTACCGGTGGGCGTGTGGGCCCCAGTACCCGCCGTACCCGGAGGAATGCTCGCTCCTTGGCTGGGGTTCGTTGACCCGCTCGTTGTCAGCGGTCCGGTAGCCGTCAACGGTCCCGACGCCTTGGGGTCAGCGGAGTACGCGGCGGACTTCAACGAGGTGAAGGACGTTGGTTCGGCCGGCCCGACGACCCGCACCGAGACCCAGACTGAGATCGCCCTGTTCTTTGCCACCTCCAACCCTGTGCTCAGCTGCATCTGGCTCTCTGCAACTACCTCGTGGCGAACCCGATCGGAATCAGGCGGACCGCCACCCTCTTTGCGACGACCGCAGCCGCTAGTGCAGATACGTTCATCCAGACGTGGCGGGCGAAGTACGAGTACCGCTTCTGGCGTCCGTTCGAAGCGATCCGAGGTGGAGACAACGACGGCAACCAGGCCACTGCGGGCGACCCGGGATGGACGTCCTTGGTCTTCCCCAACCCGCCGTACTCGGACTACCTCAGCGGACACGGCTCTGCCGTCAGCTCGTTCGCTGGCAGTGTGCGTGCGGAGCTGGGTGACAACGTCGCCCTCACCCTGACAGGGGCGACGGGCACGACCCCCCGCGCCTACGGGACTCTAAGTGCCCTCGAAGCGGACACCCTCATGGCCCGCATCTGGGCGGGTCTCCACTTCCGGGATTCCATGGAAGACACCTACTACGTCGGGCACACCAATGCCCAGCGCGTTCGTGCTGCCCTCGGCTGAGTTCTGACCCGTTACTCGTACGAGAGTTGGCCCCGGAAATCTGCCGTCGAAGGCGCAGAATCCGGGGCTAACTCTCGTAGCGCGTTGAGCGACCGGTGCCGACGCGGTGGTTCGCCCCTCAGCGGGTCCGGCGGCAGGGGCAGGGCCAGCCAGCCAGCGCAGCCTCGCCCCCCGCGCTCAGCCTTCGGCCGGTGGGATGTTCTGGTTGTGTCGGAAGAGGTTGTCCGGGTCCCAGGTGCGCTTGAGCTGGCGCATCCGCTGGTAGGTGTCGGTGCCGTAGCTGTCGACGACGCGGTCGCGACCCTCGTCCCCGATGAAGTTGAGGTAGACGCGTCCGGTGGTCCACGGCTTCATCGCCTCGACGAAGCCTCGGGTGTAGCCGATGTTCGCGTCGTCGTCGGCGGGGTCGGCCCACATCGACAGGTAGTGGATGTTCCAGGGTGCGCTGCGCTCATCGATCGCGGTGCTGCCGCTGTCGACGCGCGAAACGGCACCGCCGCCGGGAACCAGGATGATCTGGGTCAGCGGCGAGATGGGGTGGGTGCCCAGTTCGACCATCGTCTTGATGGCGGCGTCCGGCAGCTCGGCGAAGAAGTCGCCCGACCAGTAGTTGCGCATCCCGCTGGGGTTGGCGGGGTCGAGCAGCTGCTGCACGGCCGTGTAGGGCATCGGCTGAACCATGGTGACCGCCGGCGGCCCGAACGCGAGCAAGGGTTCAAGCACTTTCTCTCCGTCGGCCACCGGCCCGGCATAGGTGACGACGACTCCGACGACCGGCTGGCCGCGAACCGGCTCTGGCACGAAGTCGAGAGGCGGTGCGCAGATGAACGCGACACCGCCGCCGACCTCGTCGGGAGCGTCGGCCATGAACTCGCGGTAGTGCGTGAGCACGTCGGACGCCATCTGCGCGGGATACATCAGCAGGCCGGCGAGAATCACCGCCTCGACCGGGTGCAGCGCGAAGGTGAACTCGGTAACGATGCCGAAGTTGCCGCCGCCGCCTCGGATCCCCCAGAACAGGTCGGCGTTTTCGTCGGCGGACGCCGTGACGACACGTCCGTCAGCGGTGACGACCTCGGCGCTCACCAGGTTGTCGCAGCTGTAGCCGTGCTTGCGCTCGAGCCAGCCGCTGCCGCTGCCGAGGGTGAGCCCGCCGACCCCGGTGCTCGAGACGCGTCCGCCGGTGACGGCCAGCCCGTGAGCGGTCGTGGCGGCGTCGAACTCCGCCCAGGTGGCGCCGCCTCCGGAGCGGGCCGTCGCCGTGGTGGGGTCGACCGTGACGCTGCCCAGGCCGCGCAGGTCGATGCAGAGGCCGCCATCGACGACGGCTGACCCCGTGACGGAGTGGCCGCCCCCGTAGACCGAGAGCGGGACGCCGCTGGCGCGTGCGGCGGTGACGGCGGCCCCGACATCGGCTGCGCTCGTGCAACGAGCGATGGCCATCGGACGCCGGTCGATCATTCCGTTGAAGACGCGGCGTGCGTCGTCGTAGCCGCCGTCGCCGGGGTGGAGGAGCGTTCCGTGGAATCCGGGGATGGTGAAACGGCTGTCGGTCATGGGTGTGACCTCTCGGCGTGCTTAGGAGGGAGCGTCCCCCGGGTGCATCGTTCACCCGTTGCGGCGGGAAGACAAGGCCTAACCGCGAGGACGCGGGCCGCGACGTTTCCGAGCACTGCGCCGGAGCGGCTACCAAGCTTCCAGTTGGTCCGTAACACTCGGGGCGGCCTTCACGAGCGACGACCGCCAGGGGATACGGCCCCGGTTCTGGAGGTATCCGATGACGACGATGGGGTGGACGCCTTGCTCGTCAGCCACCCGGGCGACCCAGCCGCGGGTTACCCGTTCCGGCAACGGAGGCAGTGGCAGAGGGAGGACCCAACTTCCGGCTAAGTCATTGGCGTCTGTCTCAAGCCCGAGCGGGGACTGATCGTCAGAGGCGTCGTCGATGATGAGAATTTGCTTGTCGAGGTGGCCCAGTAGTACGTGGGCGACCTCGTGCAGAAGGGTAAACAAGACCTTGTCGAGTCGCTTCCCACGACCGGAGATGCCAATGACAGGTGCGCCACCTTCGAGGGCGATCGCGCAGGCGTCCATCTTCGAGGTTGGGAACGCCCCAACGAAGACGAGCCTCACCCCAACATCGGCGAACATCTGTGGGAGTTCGGCGAAAGCGTCGGGAGTACTGAGCACCTTGGGCAGATATTGCGCAAGCTCCTGCAGCCCCTCGCGCGAGTAGGGACTCACCTGCATCGCTTCGGCCCTCTGCCGGACGCACGCGATCCAAACGAGCTGCGTGCTCGAGATCTTGTCGCCTGGCCTAGATCGTCGAGCATTCGCCCAGATCTCGGGTTCTTGGTAGATGGCATCGATCTTGAATAAGCGCAAAAGTTCGCGCTCCTGCCCCTTGGGCGTCTGGGACTTGATGAAGCCGCGATCCAGAAGGACTGCGACGGGTGCGAGTTCCTTGAGCCGTGCTCGAAGCCGGACGTCTTCAAGGTTCGCTTGCATCCCGCCGTCGCGCGCCTGTCGCCAGAAGTAGTAGGCGTCTTGGAGGTTGAGCCAGAACTCAGCAGACGTCTCGAACGCGGCACCGATCTGGGAAGCCGACTCTCGGGTGATCTCCTTTTTGCCGGCGATGATCTCGGAGACGAACTGCGCAGGTCGGCCGAGGATCTCGGCGAACTCCGCTTGCGTCCAGCCTCGAGCGTCGAGCTCTTCGGCCACGAACTCACCCGCCGGAAAGGCCTCTACCGCAGCAACACTCATCGCTGTGCCTCCCCTTCAGTGGTAGTCAACGAGCTCAAGAACGACCACGACCCTGCCGTCCTCGTCGGTGTGAAATGTCAGGATCAGCCGAAACTGATCGTTGAGTCGGATCGATGACGTGCCCGTACGACTTCCCGAAAGCGCTTCAAGCCTCAGAGATCGCATCGATCGCAGGTCGCGTTCGTCTTGGGCTGCCCGCAGGATCTGCATCTTCTTTCGGTAGGCGACGACTACATCACGACCCCACTTCGGAGGTTTGAAGTCGGGATCCTCCGCCAGGCGACGAAGATCCTCGTCGTCATACTCAATCCGCATTCAGGCCCCACCCCCGTCGCCCGCGAACGTGATGTCTGAGCGCGACCTCACTGTCGGATCCCCTTACAGCCCTGCCATAGTCGCCCATTCAGTTGTTGTGATCAACACATAGTGTATCACCCTTCGGGTGACAGCAAGTTGCCGGTTAGCGGCAAAGCACTGGACGGGATGCGGGGCTGCCGCGAGGTCACCGGGTCATCTCAGGCGCACCGGACACTCTCCCGACATGGCCATCGTGCACAAAGGTGGCGGCCGGCCACCACGTTGACCCCGTTGTCGCCACCCCGACCTGCCACCTGGCAGCGAGGACCTCCGCGACGGAGCGCGCGCCGAAGGCCCCCACCTGCGGCCGCACCACGAACGCGTCGGCGTCGTTCTCGTAGCGGACGGTCGGTGCTGGGCGCGGTTGTTTACGGTGCTCCCGCGGGTGATCGGAGTGCGGCCGCCAGCAACTCCGCCTCAGCCTCGTAGTCGGCTTCGACCCAGTAGTCGGTGTGCCCCCAGATTCTTGGGTCGATGTAGTCGTTGACGGGTGGGGACAGGCTGTCCGGGTCCTTGACCGGCCCGTGGTCAACGGGCGCCAGCGGGCCGCTGGCGTCGTCGTCGGCCCCGTCGCGGTCCAGCACGGGGTAGCCGATCGGGTCGGTCGGGCGCCACAGACTGCGCCACCGCGGGGGCGGTGAGTTCCCAGAGTCGGCGCCGGCACCCGGCGTCAGGGCGCCAGCGAGTCGCTCGAGCTGCTCTTGGTCGAAGAAGGCAGGGAAGGTTCGCCCGTAGAAGGCGCGCAGCTGGGTGCCGAACGTCAGCAGCGCGCAGCGGTCACGGTTGGCGCGCGGCAGCTGCCACAGGGTCGCCACCGCGAGCACCGAGCCTTGGCTATGCCCCGCGAGGATGAACCCGGGGCTGGACGCCGCATCGCGGTTGCCGACGTACGTTGCCAGCTGCGGGACGCACCGCTCGGCGTAGCTTGGTGGCGCCCAGGGGTGGCAGGCCCGCGGCCAGAAGGTGGCAACGTCCCACACGATGCCGATGACGCGGCGAAGCGTGCCTCCGCTGTACACCTGGGCGGCGACGAAGGCCAAAGCGATGGCCAGCAGCAGAAGCAGGCGTCCCCCGATCCCCGTCAGGCCGGGGATCACGCCACCAGGCTCCAGGCTCGCGCCCTCAGCGCCATCAGCCTGAAGCACTGCATACCCGGCGGCGCCCAACGACAGAAGGAACCCGCCGAAGACGATGGCACCGAGCCAGCTCACGGCATCGCGCTCGAGGAAGTCGTGCAGTCCTTGGGCCTTCGCGACGTCGTGGGCTCGGCGCGCGCGGTGGGTGCGCGGCGGCGTCGGTTCTTGCGCCATCAACTCTGCGTACCGAGTCTTCGTGTACGTACCGATACGCAACAGCGCGGAGCCGGCGACGAGCACGAGAGCAACAAGCACGGGTGCAACGCACGCGGCAGCGACCTGCAGAGCTGACGGTAGGACGATGCTCTGGTCTTGGCCCGCCGGGTTGCCGGCGCCGTTGAGGAAGTCCGCTGTGTAGTAGAGCAGCGTGGCGCCATACAGCAGCGCGAGGAACCAACCGGTGGTGGCCAACACAGCGGCGCCGCGTCCCTTCCAGGCCGCTCGTGCATGCTGGACCTTCGGCGACCACACCCAGAGGCCCAGCAGAACCACCACCTGAAACACCGACAGCCAGAGCACGGTCTCGGCGTACCAGGGAAGCCCACCCTCCGGTGTGACGTCGACACGCCAGACCGAGAGGCAGAAGAGCGTCATCACGGTGTTGGCGGCTGCGACGCCGACCAGTGCGGCAGAGACGTGACCACCCCAGGCGTTCGCCTCGCGCCGAGTCGCCACCGGGAGGAAAAGGCAGACGACAGCACCCATGAGAGTGAGCACGGCAACGATGCAGACAAGCGAGTAGAGGGCGCGATCGGCTCCGGACGCGTCGAAGTCTCCAGGCAGCACGAGCGGAAGCGCGGTCGCCAAGGTGATGACGCTCAGGACTGCTGTGAGGTGGGTGCGCGACAGGTGCGAAACCTGAACGTTGCCGCGCCAGAACCAGCGGCTCTCGAAGGGGCTGTGCGGCGAATCGGGGGAGGCGAGGTCCCAGAGTTCGGTTCCTTCCGCAGGCGTGGAGACCAGCCCGGTCTCCGCTTCGTACTGGAACGACCTCCGCGCCACGGCCCAGACGATAAGCATCACCGCTGCGGCGGCCGCGCCACCAAGCGTGAGTGAGCGGGACGTGTCGTGGACGCCGCTGTCGCGCAGGAATGCGAGCCATCCGACGTCAGCTGCGTTGCCGGTCGAGGCGGGGTTCATCCACTGCCAGACGACCTGGTCGAGCGCCACGCCAACGACGGCCAGCGTGAAAGTGATCGTGAGACTCAAGGCGAAGAGGCGCAACCAGAACGCCGATAGACCGTCGGTGCGGCTGGCTGTCTCGGAAGTCTCGGGCGGCCGCTGGCGCGTCCAGAGTGCAACGTTGGCGAAAGCGAACGGCAGCAGCAGCATCCAGAGGGCACGTTGCAGGTTCTTGAGGGCGAGGTTGCGACCCTGGGTGAGGTTGCCCCAGCTGTAGGCGCGCACGCGGCGCTTGTGTGAGACCTCTGGCTCGGCCCGGAAGATCAGCGTGTCTTCGTCGCCAGCCACCTGCTGCAGCTGCTCGGGGTCGATGTCGAGCATGGACGCGGGTGGAGTGTTCGAGACCCCGTGGATGCGCAGCTCGACGACTTCTGTGGAGTCGAAGGTGTCCTGGTACTTGGCCATGCCGACCCCCAGCCGGTGGTCCCCCTTACCCCACCTTGATCGTGGCGGATCTGGGCAGCGGGCGGAATGCCCCAATTGGGTGAGACGTGCCGCCGCCCGGCGGGGTGCGTCGCGTGGGGTTGACAGAGTTGACAACGCTCTGTGGCCGATGTTGACTCGGGTTGACATGGTTGACAACTCAGCAGTTGATAAGTGAGCCGGAGGCGCGTCGTGGCCAGTCAATCCGCCGTTGGCCAGGCTCGGGCTTCGCTGACGTCGCGACAGCGCGAGTTCCTGGATGCTCTCGCCGCTGAGCTCGCGCTCCGCGACCCGCAGGGCAGTTTCCTCGACCAAGTGGACGACCCGGGGCTGCTCGCTCGGCAGACGGCCGACCGCGCAGTCGACTCTGCGCAGGCGTGGGTGCAGCACCTCGGCCCGATGTACGACGTCGAGGGCGTGCGGCAACTGCTCGGAGGTCCCGCTGCCCCTGTCAGTCGGCAGGCGGTGAGCAAGCGCCGCGGTCTGTTGGCCCTCACCACTGGGTCGGGTCGCGTGGTCTACCCAGCGTTCCAGTTCGTGGGTGGCTCGCCGCTGCCGCAGTTGGCGCGAGTGCTCGCTGAGCTGCCCGAGCCGGTGGTTTCGCGGTGGACCGTTGCCTCCTGGCTGGTCTCGGCCGAGCCGACGCTGGACGAGGCGCGTCCGGTTGACCTGCTCGCCGCCGGGCAGGTGGATGCGGTGGTCCGGGCAGCCCGCGCCTGGGCTGCAGCGCTGGTGCAGTGACCGGTCGCGGCAGTGACGCGCCAGCCGGATCGGCCATCCCCGGATACTCCCTGTCCACCGGCGCGCACCTCCACCGGATCACCCGGCGATTCCACCCCGACGGCCGGCCCCGGTCGCCGTGGTTCTTCTCGTCAACCGACGCCGCCGTGCCCGGCCGGTTCGACCTGCCCGCCCCGCGCGGCACCTGCTACTTCGCCGACCGCAGGCTCGGCGCATTCGTCGAGGTGTTTCGCCGGGCGCGCGTGATCGCGCGGGTCGACCTTGCCGCACGACAGCTGGTGGTAGCCACGCGCACCGGCGACGCTGTACGCCTAGCCAATCTCCGGTCGGCGTCGGCCGCGCGACTGGGCGTCACGCTCGACACGTTCGGCGGCGACGACTACACCGAGCCGCAGCAGCTGGCGTCCGAGCTGGACGGGCTTGGCTTCGCAGGAGTCCGCTCACCGGCCCGCCACGATCCGACCACTCGCAGCAACACCGTTGCGCTCTTCGGACGTGCGGGAACGGCACGGTCGCAGCGCGGCTGGCGCGTTCGCCGCAGTGCTGTCGACACCGAGCGCTCGCTGCTTGAGGACGCCCGAGCGTACGGGTATGCCGTGCTGGATGTTCCGTACGACGTGCCCACGGTGTCACCCTGAGCCCTGTGCGCCGCCGCCGGCCAGCGGCCATCGATTCCTATCGCGCGTAATGGTCAGCGCTTGACGTACACCGCGATCGGCTCGCCGTTGGCGGTCAGGGTCAGCTGCGCGGGCACGCCATCGGCAGGGTCGAGCCAGGCCTGGTCCGCGTCCGTCAAGGCTTTGATGTTGCTCTCACCCACGGGCGAGCCTGGGAGACACGCCATCGCGGTGGACCACTGGGACCGCGTCTCGAACGCACCAGCGTGGCCGACTGTGTAGTGGCCACCGATGGAGTTGCAGAGGTCGGTGCTGCTCCACGACGGGTCCTTTCCCTCAGACTTCGCGAAGCTCACGTTCAGGTGGCGCCCTCCGACGCGCAGCGTCGGGTCTACCGCGCGGCCGTAGAGCTCGGTGGCGCGCCAGGTTGCGAACAGCAGCTCAGGATCTGTGACCAGAGCACCATCGGGCTGGTCGGTCGAATCCGCCGAGGCGCTCGCTGAGGGTTGCGAGCTCGAGGGCTTGGCGGATGGGGGCTCCGATGAAGAGGTGCACCCCGATGCGGCCGTGAGCACGATCACCGCAACCACGAATGCCCGCGCCTCCCTCACTCGCTTGGCCACGGCGCGGCCTCCCTTCGGCACGAGATTTCGGCGGTGGTCATGTGCCACCCATTGTCGTCCAGTGCGGCCGAGAGTCACCCTGAGGGGACAGGGCACTCCGATGCCTTGCCGAAGAGCTGCACGCGGATCACGTCACCTGTCGCGACGTCGCGTACCAACACCTGTCGTGACACGACGGAGGTGTCAACGAGCGCGCCGGGGGGAACATCGGATATCCGAAGCCGCACAACCTCCATCGAGTTCGCCCAACCCTCGCTGTCGGTGCATGCCGGGATGTCGTCGGTCGCAACGAGTACCTCAATCAGGGAGGGATCCGTCTGCAGGCGGTCATCCAGGACGATGGCGCCATAGATCGTGGCGGCTCCGAGCAGAAGGACGCCGACGACGGAGGCTAAGAAGACGCTCAATCTCACCGTCGATCGCCCCTCGTTTGAATCGGCCTCTGTCACTATGGCACCCGATGAGCCAGACCTCGCCAACGCCGGCCACAGACGCGGAAGTGTTGCCTGCCGAGCGGCCACCGCGCCGGGTGGGAGGCGTCGCGGCGGCAGCGTTCCTGGTGGCGCTCTTCAACGGGGCCTTGGGGGTAGCTACCGAAGAGCTGCTCTGTGTCCCTGATCCCTACACGGTCGACTACTGGGCCATGTGGATCCGGGTGGGTCTCGTCGCACTGGCCGTGGTCCTGGGTGGCTGGGCGGTGGTGCGCGGGCCAAGCCGTTGGTTGGGCGCCGTCGCAGTGGTGATCGGGCTGCTGCAGGGATGGTGGTTCGTGAACGACCTGTTCAACTGGATTTGCTCACTGGCGTTGTAGCGGTGGCCGGCACAGTCATCGCCGCCCGGCGGACTCCAGGCGCAGCATCGGCACCCGGGCCGCCAGTGCGCCGACCAGCACGACCAGGGCCATGAACGCCATTGAGCGGGTCAGCCCGCCGGTGAGCATCTCCCGCACGTCGTAGAGGTCGGTCGCCCCGAGGGCCAGGTCGCGCACCGACCACCACGAGAGCGCGCCGGCCATCACGACTCCGCCCGCGATCGCGGCCTGCCAGCGCCACCCCAAGCCGGCGGGAACATCAGCGGACGCCGGTGTGGTTCGGTACCAGCGGAGCAGGCTCCAGCAAAGAACGGCCAACCCGAACACGGAGCTGAAGTACTGCAGGACGCGGTACGCGGGGAGTGGCCCCAGCAGATGCGGCTGCAGCCACGGCACAGCCATGACGCCGAATCCACCCTCGTGCGTGAAGGCGTCCCAGACGACGTGAGTGGCAGCGCCGATAGCCGCCGCGAACACGAGCAGTGCTGCGGTTCGTAGCGGCGTCGCCAGATGCGGCTTCATCACGTGCCGAGGGAGGCGCGCGCGGACGGCGGCAGGCGCGAGCGCCCGCAGTGGCGCAGCGAGCACCAGCCAGTAGAGAGCGACCAGCGCCAG
>JANLWJ010000404.1:0-4472 GCA_031364455.1 Actinomycetes bacterium
TCGACGCTGACACCGGCGTTACCTTGTTGCCCTGACTGATGGGCGGGTTTGAGGTCACCCGGGAGGGTTGGTCCGCACCAGGAAGTCGAAGATCAGCCGCAACTCGTCCACCATCGTGTCGACGTCGGGAACGGCGTGACCGGTGTCAATGCGGTGGTAGCGCACGTCACCCCCAACTACGCGGAGGGCGTCCGCGTAGGTATCCACCTGCTCGACCGGGCACCGTGGGTCGTTGATGCCGGCGCTGAGGAACACGGGAGCTCGGACGTTGGCCACGTAGCTGATCGGTGATGACGCGACGTACTGCTCCCGGGCGTCGTCCATCGTGCCGCCGATCAACGCGTTGAGATATGCCTGCATGAAGGGCGGGGAGACCTCAGCACACTTGACCTGGTCGGCGACCGGGACCAAGGCCACACCTGAGCGCCAGCGCTCTGGCTGCGTACCCAGCGCCATCAGCGTGACGAACCCACCCCACGAGCCTCCGGCAATCGAGACTCGTTGAGGGTCGACGACTCCCTCGGTCACCAAGTCATCGAGCACTGCGGTGATGTCCTCGAGCTCGATGAAACCGAGCCGTCCCTTGAGGGCGTTTCGCCACTCTGCCCCGTAGCCGGTCGACCCTCGGTAGTTCACATTCACGGTGGCGTACCCGAGGTCAACGAGGGACGCGGTGAACGTGTGCCAAAGGTCGTAGTCCTGAAAAGTCGGACCTCCGTGAACGTTGACCACGGTCGGGAGCGGCTCTTTCCGGTCGGGTGGAACGCGAACTAACGCATGAATACGTCCGGCGGGCGAGTTCACGAACACGTCCTGCACCTCGACAGTTGGCGGCGGAGTCGGGGACGGCAGCATGACCTGCGGCTGCGCCTCTCCCGCGACTAGTCGGTAGACCATCGGTGCCTTGTTCGCGCTGGACACGAGAGCGTGGATCTCGCCGTTGGGCCGCACCGAAGCAGCACTGATGCATCCCCTCGGCGTCGGGATCACCGTGCGCTCACCTGACACCAGGTCAAGGCGTTGCAGGGTGTGCCGAGCGTTCTCGAGAACGGTGATGAGCAGTGCAGAACCATCGGGGTACCACGTCGCCTGAGCTTCGCCGGCAACGTCGATCTCGATGAGCTGTACCGAGTCATCGCCAAGCATCCACACAGCGGGACGAACCTGCCCCGATGAATCGTCAGTGAGCAGGACGCGGTCAGCGTCTCCGGGCGCGAAGCCGACCGGGAGAACGCTGGAGCCTTCGATCACCCGCTGGGCCACAGCTCCGCCGTCGGCCACTCGGATCACCCGCGTTCCCATGTGGAGCCAATCGCCGCCAGGAGCGACAGCGACGAGCACGAACTCGTCGGAGTCGTCTGCTGCGACCACCTCGCCAGGGTCAGCGAACTCGGCCACGATATGAGCGGAACCGTCCGGGTCAGCCCGGACGATCGTGGTGCCGCCCTGCCCGAGGTATCCGATGACCGCCCCGCCATCGGAACAAGGCGCGATGCCTGCCATAAACCCTGCAGGCTGATCGGCCGCAAGCACGGTGGGAGCAGAACCGTCCAGGGGCTGTCGTACCCACCGGCCCACCTCGTCGCCTGCGGTGTCGTCGAACCACAGAACCGCATCGCCGTTCGGCGACACGGCCGCACCCAAGGTGCCCTGTGGCCGGTCGGTGATCTGAGTCAGTGGCGCCGGGGTGTCCCCCGGCGTGTACACATGCGCTTCGATGCGCCCGCTGATGTTTGCCATCACGACGGCAGGGGCCGATGCGTCTCGCGGCCAAACGGCCGACGCACCAGAGAGTGTCCACGGCGGGATCTGGGGGGCGCGCAGTCGCTGCTCCCACAAAGGCATGTGGTTGTCCGTCATCCGGTCACCTTGCCAGGTCCCGTCTGCGCAGCGATAGGTAGCTCAGCCGAGGATCTTGGCCTTCTGTGCAGCGAACTCATCGTCGGTCAGGACGCCCGATGCATGCAGCTCACCAAGCTCCTTGAGCTGCGCGATGGGGTCTGGCGCTGCCGGTGCCGGCGCGGGCGGCGGCGCGGCCTGCTGCGCCGGCTGGCCTTGCTGGTCCTGCTCAGCCCACTTGTTGGACTGACGCCTGGAGACGTTGTTGGAGACATGCGTTGCGGTTCCTGCGATGACAGCGGTGCGGGCAACCCCGCGGATCAGTCCTGGCATGTGAGTTCTCCTAGGTCAGTTGATGATCAGGCGTCGGCGTCGAGAGCAGCGACTAGTGCCTGGATGGGGATGCGACCGAAGGCGACCAGCTGGCCACCACCACGGCGGACAGCTGCTGCGAACGGTGCCGCCCAACGGTTCTCGTAGACGAGCAGCGCCACCGAGCTGCCACTCTCGACAGCTGCTGCAGCCTCGTTGATGTCGTCCTCGCCGAGAATCCCGGAGGAGGCTCCTTCGAAGATCGCCATGTCGAGCTCGCCGTCGCCGTCGAAGTCGGCGATCTCGAGCATGGCCACCGAGCCGTCGTCGGCCTTGGTGAAGAAGACCAGGTCGATGAGCCGGATGACTCCCCGGTCGACCAGGTCGACGAGGATCGGAAGTCCCTCACCGGTCATCTTGTTTCCGGGGAACTCGATGACGACGTAGTCGATCGGTCCCATCTCATCGAGGGTGACGTCGGTCATGCGGTGCTCCCTGGCTCGAGTCGGTGTTGGATCAGACCTTAGCGACATCGCGGCCATGCGCGCGCGCCAACGTCGTGCGGAGTAACGCGACCCGGCCAATTCGTCGTTCAGATACCCCCTGGGGCATTCCCCTCCAGACCCCATCCCAGCGCTGCGCCTGCCGCTGATCGCAGACGCATGAAAGCGCCGCCCCAAAGGGCGGCGCTTTCATGCGTGATGGCGGTCCGGGCTAGGCGAGGGCCTTGGCCTTGATGCCGTCGAACTCGGCCTGCGAGATCGCACCAGAGTCCAAGAGCTCCTTGGCCTTGTGGATCTGGTCTGCTGAGCTCGTACCAGCAACATCTTGGATGTAGGCAGTCTGCGCGGCCTGCATCTCCTTGGCGGCCTTCATGCTGCGCTCGGCCATACCCCCACCACGGGCGATCAGGTAGACCAACGCGGCGATCCAGGTGGTGAAGATCAAGGCAAGGATCCACAGAGCCTTGGCCAGGCCATTGAGCTCGTGGTCGCGGAACAGATCAGCAAAGATGTAGAAGAGCACCATCAAGTAGGCGACGAAGAAGAAGATGGCGATCGTGTACCAGAGAAATTCTCCGACAGACACGTAGGTACCCCTTTCTGGGCCACCCGACTGGTGGCTAGTGGCGCCTATGGTGGCACAGGGCCCCACGCGCGCAACATCCTCCTCTTGGCACCAATCCTGGGCCGAGCGCTCAGCCCAGGTTCTGGCGGTGCCCCTGCTGCTCCAGCCAGCGGACGAACTGGCGGTAGACGTTCGGGGCTCCGTAGATGTGCCCCTGGGCGTCGGTGAGGTCGGCATCGATCGTCCAGCTGCTGGGGTGCACGATCATCGGCTGGGTCTGCCACCCGCCGAGCCCGCCGTGGCACCCCACGAGCTCCTCGAATGCGGCGACCTCGTCGGTGCTGGCGTCGTAGAGCGAGTTGAGATAGATGTCTGGGGCATTGGAGAACTCCGCGATCCGCAGCAGATCAACCCGTGCGTGTTCTTCGAAGGGAGCCAGCGGGCTCTCTCCGGTAACAGCGCCCGTGCGAAGGTCAACGGTGCCCCTCCGCCCAATTACCACGGGGCCGGCTTCGGCCATCACCGTGGCGAACGAGATGCCCGGATGTGCCACGACGCTGGCCAACAGGCCCGGGTAGGCAACGTCGATCTGAGCGACGGTCTGCCGCCCTGCAAGTCGCGGGAACCAGATCCCACCCAGGTTTCCTGAGCCGACCACCACAAGCGCCGGTCGTACGCTGTCGCCCTCGACCTCGGCGGCGCCCTTGTCGGCTGAGAGCGGGCCAAGGGAGCTGTCGGAGTCACGGTTGCGGACAGCGCGCTGTGCGACCTTGCCCGTCACCGAACCCTGAGCCGAAATCTGACCGATGAGAACGTTGACCGGTCCCCACCCTTCGATGTCGGAGACGGCTGACGTCGTGTGCGACTCCCCCATCAGCTCCTCGATGAACTGCTCGAGACTGACTCCGTAGCGCTGCAGGAAGGTCGCTCCCTGGCTCTGCCCGTGGTCGGAGACGAGCACGATCTCGTAAGGGCGCGGGGTCACCCCCGACTTCGCGACCCGTTCCAAAGAGGAGACGACACGGTCGAGGCCGAAGAGCGCGTCGGTCGACTCGCGTCGCACGACTCCCGCATGGTGGGCGATTTCGTCGTAGTCGACGTAGTCGACGTAGATCGACTTCACGCCGCGCATCATCGACTCGACGACGAGCGCAGTGTTCAGATCGCGAAGCAGCACGTTTGTGACGCCGCGAAGCAACACGTAGCTGCCGTGCCGGTTGATCCGCGGCTCGATACCCCGACGTCGTTGCTGC
>JANLWJ010000156.1:0-17940 GCA_031364455.1 Actinomycetes bacterium
CGAAGGGCTGCGCCTTCTTCATCGCTCAGTCGTAAGGTCATAGCCATGACGTGATGGTATCAGAGTGATACCACTCTGTCGCTGGCGCTGCCTGCAGGACGCCGTCAGGCGCCGACGAGATCCCGCCGCTCGAACGCAACCACTCCCACCGCTGTCGCCCCGATGGCGATGGCTGTCATCACCAGTCCCTGTGTCAGCGCGTAGTCGGCCACCGGTACCAGCGCCAGGTGGTAGAACGGCGAGAGCCCGACCACCCACCCGGGCAGCTCCAAGGCCGCCCCCACCATCTGCAGGACGTACGCGACCACAACGGCCCCCACCGGCACCGCAATTGTCAGCCGCGGCGCAAGCCCGAACATAGCCACCGCCAGGCCCGCGAAGACCAAGATCACCGGAAGCAGGTTCACGCTCGCCGCCATGGCATCCATCAGGCTGACGTTGGCATCGGTGATGGCCGCGCCGAGCCAAGTGGCTGCACCGCTCACCACCACGAGCAGAGTCACCGAGAGCAGCGCCAGCAGCAGGTGGCCGCCGAGCCAGCGACTCCGCGTCAGTGGACGCGTCAGCAGGTGCTCAGCGCGCTCGGCGTCCTCCTCATTGCGAACAGCACCGATCCGCCATGCCGCGTACAGGCTGACCATGAGACCGAGGACCACCGCCATGAAGGCGACCATCCCCAGGGTGACCTCGGCAGTCGTGAGCCCCATCAGCTCGAGGTACTGCTCGTACGCGGGGTCGTCGGCCAGCACTTCACCCATCGCCTTGATCAGGCTGCCCATGAAGAACGAGTAGACGGCGATGCCGGCCGCCCAGGCCAGCAGGGTGCCCCACGTCAGGCGCCAGGCAAACCGGATCGACGACTGCAGCAACAGGGGCCTGGACCTGACGTCAGCATCGCGTTCAAGAGTCGCTGCACCCATGTCGCGACGTGAGCGCAAGGCGAACGCGGCACCGATGAGGCCCCCGGCAACGGCAAGGTAGACAGCGAGCACTACGACGTTGTTGTCACCGAAGGGTCGAAGCTGGTCCATCCACCCGAACGCAGACAACCAGCCGACCCACAACCGGTCATCACTGCTGTTCGCGATCATTCGCAGAACGAAGGAAACTCCGAGGAACCCGGCACCGATCGCGGCCGCTTGTCGTCGAACACCGACGAGCTGGCATGCCACGGCGGTCGCCGCAGCCATGACGGCGCCGAAGCCAGCCACGCCTAGTGCGAAGAGGACTGAACCGAGGACGTCGCTACTGGAAATGACGATGGTGAGAAAGACGCTGAGACCAGCGACGATGCAGCCGGCCAGCACCGTGACCAGGCCAGCACCAGTCAGTTGGCGCGTCGTGATCGGGCCCGCGCCAACGAGCTCGGCCCGTCCGCTGTCTTCCTCACCGCGCAGCAGTCGGGAAGTTGCCAAGATCGCCCATACCCCGACGATCGCCTGAAGAAACCACCCGCCGTCCCAGACGACGAACCCACCGACCGTCTCTACGGCGTGCGGGATGCCCTGCAACATGCGAATTGCGGGTTGGTCGCCGAACTCGGCCAAGCGGATTCGGGACGCCCGGTCGGGGTACGTCTGGACGTAGGAGATCGCCTCGACGAGAACGTAGGCGGCTACCCCAAGTGCCAACAGCGCAATGCCACGGCGGGTGAGCCGTGCGAAGAGCCGTAGGACGGCGGACATCACCCCTCCGATCAGTAGTAGCTGAGAAAGATCTCTTCCAGTGACGGAGTGTGGGTGCGAAGGTGGATGACCCGCTGCAACGCGAGCTGCCGGATGAGTGGCGCCGGCGACCCCTTCACCGTGATGCGGAGCCCATCCCCGCTCGCTTCGACTTGGAGAACCCCGTCGATGCCCTCGAAGGAGGGCGAGTCGCCGTCGAACTCGACCTCGAAGACGGTGGTGTCGAGCTCCTGCAGCTGGTCGAGGGTGGCAACCTCAATCAGCTGTCCTTCACGCAGGATCGCCACTCGATGGCAGAGGTCCTCGACCTCGTCGAGGATGTGGGACGAGAGGAAGATCGTCTGGCCACCTGCGGAGGCCTCACGCGCCAGCGACTGAAACACCCCTTCCATTAGCGGATCGAGGCCGGCCGTTGGCTCGTCGAGCAGCAGCACGTCTGCCCGCGTCATGAATGCCGCGACAAGCGCGATCTTCTGCCGGTTGCCCTTGGAGTAGGAGCGAACCCTCTTGCTGGGGTCGAGCTGCAAGCGTTCCACCAGCTCGTCTCGGAAAGCGATGTCGACTTTGCCGGAGATGTTGCCGAGCAGCTCGAGCGTCTCGATGCCGGTGAGCTGTGGCCAGAGGGCGACGTCCCCGGGGACGTAGGTGACGTGCTCGTGAGCCCGCTTGACGTCGCCGACCGGGATGCCCATCACCCATGCTTCGCCAGCCGTGGGACGAATTAGTTTGATCAGCAGCCGGATGGTCGTACTCTTGCCGGCCCCGTTGGGCCCGAGAAAGCCGAAGATCTCACCCTGCTGCACCTCAAGCGTCAGGTCGTCGAGCGCGACGACGTCGCCGAAGTGTTTGGTCAACCCCGCGGTGCGGACGGCCGGTTCGCCCATGATGGATACCTCCAATGCCACGGTACGCGTGTACGCGTGCGCGGTGGATGGACGTTGGTCCCGCTGCTACAGGCTCAGATGGGTTCGCAACGCTTCATTGAGCTGGACTACAAGGTCCTCAGGCAGCGTTCCGATGCGGGGTCCGATGCGAGTAACCGACAGTGAGCGCACTTGCTCCGCCTGCGCCTTGCTGTCCCTTGGCAGACCCGACGCTTCCGATGGAACCAGAACCTGGAACGGGAAGACCCGGTCGGTGTTCGAACTCAACGGGACAACCGTGACGACGCCCCGGCCGAGGCGGGAAGCCGCGCTGTTGGCGCCATCCGTACTCACGATGATCGCCGGCTGCCGCTTCTTGGCTTCGGCTCCCCCAGCGGGGTCGAGCCGCACCCACCTGACCTCACCACGTCTCATGTCCACCCATCACCGGCCGCGGACTCCCACAGGTTCGCGTTGGGTGACTCGTCCCACTCGGTGAATGCATCTGCATAGGACTCGGCCAGCTGTGACTGCCGCAACATCGCGACCGCGCGCTGCAGCACAGCCGACCGTGACGGCGCCCCGCGGTGCTCGGCGAAGGCGTCGATGAACTCGATGTCCTCGTCGGGCAGGCTCACACTCAGTTTCATACCCTGAATGCTACTCCATGTGCTACCGATCAGCGGAGCGACCGGGCCAACTCAGTGGCCCAGTACGTCAGGATCGTCTGGGCACCGGAGCGCTTGATCGCCGTCACTGACTCGACAATGGCTCGCTCGCGTTCGATCCACCCCTGCGCTGCGGCAGCCTCGAGCATCGCGTACTCGCCACTCACCTGGTACGCCGCGACCGGCACGTCGACGACGTCGCTCACCCGAGCGATCACGTCGAGGTACGGGCCAGCTGGCTTGATCATGACGGCGTCTGCACCCTGCTCGAGGTCGGCGAAGACCTCCAGGATTGCCTCGTCACCGTTGGCCGGGTTCATCTGATACGCGCGACGGTCACCGAACGAAGGTGCGCTCTCGGCGGCGTCACGGAACGGGCCATAGAACGCCGACGAGTACTTCGCCGCGTAGGCGAGGATCGCGCGGTCGGCATAGCCGGCCGCGTCGATCGCGTCACGGATGACACCGACCTGGCCGTCCATCATCCCGCTCGGCGCAACGACATCGGCACCGGCTTCCACCTGCGCCCGCGCTACGGACGCGTAGCGCATCAGTGTCACGTCGTTGTCGACCGTCGATCCGTCGGCCGTCAGCGGCCCGCAGTGGCCGTGGTCGGTGTACTCGCAGAGGCACAGGTCAGCCATCAGCACCGTGCTGTCACCCAGGTCGGCACGCAGCGCGCGTAGCGCCTGCTGCACGATCCCGTCGTCGGCGTCAGCCTGCGTGCCGGTCGCGTCCTTCTCCTCAGGGATTCCGAAGAGAATGAGCCCGCCGACGCCAGCTGTCACCGCCTCGTCCGCAACCTTGCGCAGCGACTCGAGCGAATGCTGCTGCACCCCAGGCATAGAGGTCACATCCTGCGGCTCCGCAAGCCCTTCCTTGACGAAGAGCGGCAGCACGAAGTCGGCCGGGTGCAGCCTGGTCTGCTCCACCAACCGCCGCAGCGCGGCGGTACGCCGCAGACGCCGCGGACGGTCGGTGGGAAACGCCATCGCTACTTGCTCGCCTTGCGGCGGGCCGCCCCACGGCGCAGGCTCGGACGCCACACGGTCTCGCCGGCATCCAACGCAGCAAGACGCTGCGCAGCACCGAAGTCGGCCAGACCCTCGGCCAGTACGGCAACTGCTGGCTTGTCGGCCAGGACATCAACGCGCAGGCCGTGCTCCTCGGCCGTCTTCGCTGTGGCCGGCCCGATGCATGCCACCACGGTGCTCACGTGCGGCTTGCCGGCGATGCCGATCAAGTTGCGCACAGTGCTCGACGACGTGAAGAGCACCGCGTCGAAGCCACCGGTCTTGATCGCCTCACGGATCTCTGCGGCCGGGGGCGCTGCGCGCACCGTCCGGTATGCCGTCACATCCTCGACCTCCCAACCGAGCTCGATCAGACCAGCAACGAGCGTCTCGGTGGCGATATCGGCACGCGGCAGGAAGACCCGGTTGATCGGGTCGAAAACGTCGTCGTAGGCGGGCCAGTCCTCGAGCAAACCGGCAGCAGACTGGTCACCGCTCGGCACGAGGTCAGGCTTGACGCCGAACGCGACGAGAGAGGCAGCGGTCTGCTCGCCAACCGCTGCGACCTTGATGCCGGCGAACGCACGGGCGTCGAGGCCGTACTCCTCGAACTTCTCACGGATTGCGCGCACCGCGTTGACCGAGGTGAAGGCGACCCACTGGTAGCGACCGGAGACCAGGCCGTGCAGGGCACGGTCCATCTGCTGCGGCGTCCGCGGCGGCTCGACCGAGATGGTCGGAACCTCGACAGGCACAGCGCCGTAGCGGCGCAGCTGCTCAGAGAGCGAGGCAGCCTGCTCCTTGGTGCGCGGCACCAACACCCGCCAGCCGAAGAGTGGCTTGGACTCAAACCACGAGAGTCGGTCGCGCAGGTCGACGCCCTCACCAACAACGGCGAGCATGGGCTCTGGCAGCTTGGCCGCCTTGAGGTCTTTGGCCACGTGTTCGAGCGTCGACACGATCGTCTTCTGCTCGGTCACCGAACCCTGCGAGGTCACGGCGATCGCGGAGTCAGCGTCGCGTCCAGCAGCAGCCATTCCAGCGGCAGCGTCGGCCACTCGGGTAGCGCCACCGAGGATGACCACTGTGGTGTGCGCTTCGGTGTGCGTCGACCAGTCGGGCTTGGCCTCAGCGGCAGAGACAACGTGAACCGCACGCGTCTTGGCGGTCGTCAGGGGGACGCCGGCGTACGTTGGCACCGATGTGACAGTGGACGCGCCAGGCACGACCTCGAAGGAGATGCCGTTCTTGTCGCACGCCATCGCCTCCTCGGCGAAGCCGTGGAAGAGCGCCGGGTCGCCGTCCATGAGCCGCACGACAACGCCGCCCTTCTTGGCGGCGTTCGTCACCAGCTTGGCCCGCGCGGCGTGCGTCAGCGGCTGACCATCTTGGCCGCACGAAGCATCGACGATCTCGACATCGGCCGGCGCATAGGCGGCGGCAGCGGCGCGCGAGGCGTCCTGGTCGACGACGACGATGTCGGCACGGCGGAGAGTGTCGACTGCACGCACCGTTAGCAGATCCGGGTCACCGGGTCCGGCGCCGACGAACGCGACGCTACCGACTGGCTTCTTCTTGGTCGTACGTGTGCTCACAGGTGTTCCCTTGATGTGGCGGGTACGCCGCTGTCGAGCAACCGAGCGGCGAGCTGGCGGCCCGCTGCGTCGGCCTCGAGAAGAGGCGCGGTGGTGGACATCCGGACGACCGACGAGCCGTCCGGTGAGGCGACGAGCGCCTCGAGGGTGAGCTCGGGCTCACTGAACCCGAGCTCGGAGACGACGCCGAGGGCGCCGACCGGGGCTGAGCAACCCGCCTCAAGGGCGGAGAGCACAGCACGTTCTGCAGTGACGGCCGCGCGCGTTGCGGCGTCGTCGAGCTGGCGGAGTAGGGCATGCCGGTCGTCACCAGCGAGATCGCGCACCACTTCGATAGCGAGGGCTCCCTGCCCGGGGGCGGGAAGCATCACCGATGGGTCAATCGTCTCGGTGATGACGTCGAGCCGGCCCAGCCGTTCCAGACCAGCCTTGGCCAGCACTACGGCGTCAACGCGGCCGGAGTCGACCAAGCCGATCCTGGTGTCGACGTTGCCGCGGATGTCGACGACGTCGATGTCGGGACGTATCGCCTTCAGCTGCGCGGCTCGGCGCGGAGATCCGGTTCCGACAGTCGCACCGGCCGGCAAAGACTCGAGGGTGAGCCCATCGCGCGCCACCAACGCGTCCCGCGCATCAGCGCGCTCAGGGATCGCGATCAACTCGAGCTCGGGCAGCTCGGTGGTCGGCAGGTCCTTGAGCGAGTGCACGGCGAGGTCGATCTCACCCATCAACAACGCGTCGCGCAGCGCGCTGACGAAGACGCCGGTGCCTCCGAGTGAGGCCAGCGACTCTCGCGAGACGTCGCCATCGGTGGTGACGTGCACCAGCTCAACGTCGAGCCCGGTTGCCAAACGAATGGCGTCAGCGACGATGGTGGACTGCGCGAGTGCGAGGGCGCTCTTGCGGGTGCCGAGCCTGAGCGCGGTCATCGGGCACCGTCCTCGAGGTCTGGGGTGCGGAGCGCCTCGACGGTGCGCAGGTCGAGGTTGAAGAGCCGGTGGAGCGCCTCGGCGTATGCCTCACCGTCAGGTTCAGCGGCAAGCTCTTTGACCCGAACCGTCGGCGCGTGCATCAGCTTGTCGACGACCCGACGGACCAGGTGCTCAACGTCGGCGCGGTCGGCGTCGGACAGGTCAGGGCGCTTGGTGGCGAACCACTCGAGCTCGTAACCGACGATCTCGGAGGCCAGCGCACGCAGCGCGACCACGGTCGGCGCCACTTTCTCGGCGACGCGCGCACTGAGGTAGTTCTGCACCTCGGCGCCAACGATCCGGCGGACGCCTTCGACGTCCTGCTCGTACTGGCCATCGGAGAGCAGCGCGCCGAGGTCGTCAAGGTCGATCAACGTGACCCCGTGGACGCCGAGAACCTCGGGGTCGATGTCGCGCGGCATCGCGAGGTCGAGCAGCACCTGAGGCCGGTCACCGACGCGTGAACGCGCCTCGACGACGACGTCAACCAGCACGACATGGCCCAGCGCCCCGGTACATGAGACAACGAGGTCGGCAGATGCGATTCCATCGGCGATGTCGTCGATCGAGATCGCCAGACCCCCGACGACGGACGCCAGCTGCTCGGCGCGCGCGGGGGTGCGGTTGGCAACGATGATGCTCATCCCCTGGCGTGCAGCCGTGGTCGCGGCCAGTGCCGCCATCGAGCCGGCACCCACGATGAAGGCGGTCCGCCCCTCGAGGCCCTCGAGCGACCGCGAGGCGAGGTCGATACCGACCGAAACCAGCGACGCGCCGGCCTGGTCGATCCCGGTCTCAGAGTGTGCGCGCTTGCCTACCCGCAGTGCCGTCTGGACAAGGTCGTTCAGCTCGCGTCCGATGCTGCCCTCGTCCTGTGCACTCCGAAGCGACTGCCGAACCTGCCCGAGGATCTGCGACTCACCGACGACCATGGAGTCCAGACCACTGGCAACGCCGAACAGGTGCTGCACGGCGCGATCCTCGTAGTGCACGTAGAGATGCGGAACGAGCTCGTCCGACGAGACACCGGTAGCGCGCGCCAGTCCTTCGGTAGCGGCGTCCACCGCCGGGTGGAACTTGTCGGCATCGACGTAGATCTCGACGCGATTGCAGGTGGACACGACCATGGCCTCATCGATCGAGGCGTTCTCGGTGAGCTCGTGGAGCAACTTGGTCTGGGCGTCGACGGCGAGCGCGAGCCGTTCGAGCATCGGCACCGGAGCCGTTCGGTGCGAGACCCCGAGGGCGAGGAGGCTCATCGCGCCACCCGCCCGAGGTCGTCGCCACGGCGTTGCTGGTGGAACGCGAGGATCTGAAGCTCACTCGCGAGGTCGACCCGACGCACGTCGACCGACGACGGCACCGCGAGTACCACCGGCGCGAAGTTGAGGATGCTGCCCACGCCTGCGGCGACCAATGCGTCGGCGACCTGCTGGGCGGCCGACGCGGGAGTCGCCACGACGCCGATCAGTACTCCCTCGTCGCGCGCCACCGATGGCAGGTCGGCGAACGGGCGCAGGATGAGGCTGGCAACCTCGGTGCCCACCAGCTTCGGGTCGTCGTCGAAGAGCGCGACGAGCCGGAACCCGCGCGAGGTGAAGCCGCCGTAGTTGGCCAGGGCGTGGCCGAGGTGGCCGATCCCGACGATGACGACCGGCCACTCTGAGGAGATGCCCAGCTCGGCGCCGATCTGGTCGATGAGAACCGAAACCTCGTAGCCGACCCCGCGGGTGCCGTAGGAGCCCAGGAAGGAGAGGTCCTTGCGCAGCTTGGCTGGGCTAACGCCGGCGGTGACGGCCAGGGCGTCGGAGGAGACCGTGGTGACGCCGGAGTCGGCGAGGTCGACCAACACCCGGTGGTAGAGGGGCAGGCGCCCGACGGTGGCCTCAGGGACCCCGCCACGGCGTACGCCAACAACGCGTCCGGCGTCTGCGTGATCGGGCACGAAGGTCTCCTGCGGCTACGGAACATGCCCGGCCCCGGTCGTGGATCCCGGTGCCTGCACGGGTGCAGGGCCGGGCCAACGCTGGGGAACGGGCTCGCCGTCAGGGTAAGCGCTTGTGAAGGAGCGCACAAAGTTGCACCGGCGTCCGTCTCACGCTATGCGATGGACGCCGGTGCAACCGCAGCTTGGGGTGCTCAGCCGTACTGGTTTTGACCCTGGGTGCTCGGCAGAAGCATGAGGACCAGGTACCAGATCGCCCCGATACCGCACGGGATGAGCACGATCCAGTACCACCAGCCGGAGCGGTTGGTGTCGTGCAGGCGACGTACCGAGACCGCGATCGACGGCAGCAACAAGGCGACGGTGACGACTACCGCCAAGATCCAGAAGATCGGGCTGCCGCCCGTCCCCTGGACGGAACCGTTGCCGTCAGAGGTCCAGTCCATGGAGGAGAAGATCCCGATGTAGGGGATGATCGACAACAGCCAGACGAAGAGGAACCACCACCAGTACTCGGCACGTGTCGAGCGCCCCGACCACGTCGTAGCCCCAGCGAACGCGCGCTTGATCGCCTCACCAAATCCGACCATCGTCAACTCCTCCTTAGGAATAGGACTCGGACAGGCTCCCAGTCCCACGATCCGAGGGGAACCCGACACGCCGCGGCTAGACGGCCAGCGCCTTGCGCAACCGTGCCTCGTCAACCCGCCAGAAGTCGTGCTGGACGCCGTCGACAAGTGTCACCGGGACCTGGTCCCACCACTTCTCCTGCAGCTCAGGGTCGCAGGTGATATCGACCTCGACCCAACCCACTCCCACGTCGGACGCCACACGCTCGATCACCACGCGGGCGTCGTCACAGAGATGACAGCCGGGCTTGCCCAGGAGCGTGACGCGAACGACGGTCACGTCGGTCACGAGTCGCCCTCCCCCGCGCGCTCGCGTTGGATGCGTCCGCGGGCCACCTTCCCGGTCAACGAGTGCGGCAGGTCATCCACGACCTCGATCACCTTCGGCCGCTTAAACCTCGCCAGGCTCGCGGCAGCGTGCGCCTGCAGCTCGTCGATCGTGAGCGACTGGTCGCCGAGAACCACGAACGCCTTCACGGCCTCCCCGGTGCGGTCGTCCGGCACCCCGATCGCGGCGGCATCTCGGACGCCGGGGTGCTGCATCAGCACCGTCTCCACCTCGTGCGGGTACACGTTGAAGCCGCTCACGATGACCACGTCCTTGCGGCGGTCGACGATGTGCAAGTCGCCGTCCTCGTCAGCGAATGCGACGTCTCCGGTGGCGTACCAACCTTCGGCGTCCGGTCCACCGGCCCCGTCGGGCCAGTAACCGCTGAACAAGTTGTCGCCCTTGATCCAGATCTCGCCCGGGTCGCCTTCTGCTGGGTCGATGTCGGCGCCGTCATCGTCGACGAGTCGCACCTCGATGCCGGGGAACGGCTGGCCGACCGATCCTGGCTTGGCCCGGCCTGACACGACGGTGGAACTGACGCCTGGTGCCGCTTCGGTAAGGCCGTACCCCTCGTGGACGTACCAACCGGTCAACGTGTGGACACGGTGCTGCACCTCAGGTGGCAGGGCCGCAGATCCACTGAACGCGATGCGCAGACCGTCCAGCATGTCGACGGCATCAGAAGATGCGGCCCACGAAGCCCACAGGGCTGGCGCACCCGGAACGTTCGTGACGCCGTACTGAGGAACCAGCCGCAGCGCACGCACGACGTCGACGCCGTCGACGAGCACCGCCGTTGCAGCAGCTCGCGCCACCGCGCCCAGGGTGCCTGCGAGTCCATAGACATGGGTGAGGGGCAACAGCACCAGCACGACATCGTCGGGATCGACCACCGAGATCTGGGAGTCGGCCACCTGCTCCACGTTGGCGATCAGGGCTCGGTGCGTCAGCATCGCCCCCTTCGCGTCGCCACCGGTTCCCGAGGTGTAGATCACGACAGCCAGGGACTCCCCACCATCGGGCGTCGGCACCGCGACGCCCGATCCCGCCGCCAGCAGCGCGTCGAACGACCCTTTACGGGCGCCGGCGGCGGCCAGCACCCGCGGCACATTGGGGGCCGCCTGCTCCGCGACCGCAATGGTCTTTCGGTCGACCACCAGCAGCGAGATGCCAACGTGCTCCGCGATTTGGGCGACCTCAGGAGCAGTGAGCGCCGGGTTGACCGGCACCACGACAGCACCCGCGCGGAGCGCTCCGAAGTAGCCGATCACGAACTCGGGGCGGTTGCCGAGAAACAGGCCGACTCGGTCACCGGCAGCGATGCCGCTGGCCCGCAGCCCTGCAGCGCATGCCTCAGCTGCTCGGTCGACATCGGCCCAGCTGATCCGGTTGGCACCGACCACCAGTGCCGGGTGGTCCGGGCGCGCTGCCGCCGCGCGGGAGAGGTACTCCGCGATATGTGTGGGGCAGCCACTCGTCACAGCCGCTGAGTCTGGCACAGCAGGGGCGGCCAGCAGCCGGGGTTGGTCCGACCCGCCTCATGTGGTGGCCACATCACGAAGAACTAGGCCAACCGGGTGAACGCCGGCTCAAGGCGGCGCCGGAGGCCCCGACACCTCTAGGAGTGCCTAGACGAGAGTGGTGACAGCGTGAATCCGGTTCGTCCATGGCGGCGACGCCTGACCACGACCCTGACCGTCCTGATTGCCGCCTCCTCGGCGATGGTTGCCCTTCCCGGCACCGCCTACGCGGGACCGAACGAAGGCGATATCTTCTCGGCGGTCAACTCCGCACGATCTTCGGCCGGCCTCCCCGCCTACTCCTATGCCGGCGACCTTGCGGCAGCGGCGCGCGGCCAGGCCGAGCGGATGGCCGCGTCCGGCGAGCTCTACCACAACCCGAACCTGTCCAGCGAGGTCGGCGGCTGGTCGCGGATCGGCGAGAACGTGGCGTTCGCCGGCGACTGGCGAGCGGCCCACGACGTCCTGATGAACAGCCCAGACCACCGCGCCCAGATCCTCGACTCCGGCTATACCCAGATGGGAGTAGGAACGGCGGTCAGTGACGATGGCACGTTCTGGGTGGCCGAGGTGTTCCGGACGCCGAGTGGCGCAGCGGCACCATCCGGTGGAGGCGGCTCCGATGGTGGAACATCGGAATCAACGAGCACCACAACTCCGAGCCCCGCCCCAGCGGCCGCCCCTCCCAAGCCGACGCCTGAGCAGATATTGCGCCAGAACATCCGCGACGCCCGCGAAAAGGTGGCCAGCCGCGCCAAGGGCCGCCAGAGCAACGACCCCATCGCCGCCGCGCTGGACTTCTCCACGGTGATGGACACCGTCTCCGGCTGACCCACAGCCCGCCAGTGTCCCTTTGGGCGCCGCTATCCGACGCCGAGTGTGACGCTCACGCCCCTAGGGTTGTCACGTGAGCCCCACGGACGACTCCGAGCACCCGCGCCCCCGACCTCCCGCCGTTGTTGCCGGCGAGGCAGCAGCGCTGCGGGCCGAGACGACGCAGGAGCTGCTCCTCGACCCGCATGCGGCAGCCTTCTTCGACATCGACAACACCATCGTTCGTGGGGCATCGCTCTTTCATCTGGCGCGGGGACTGGCCAAGCGAAAGTTCTTCACCTTCGGCGACGTCAGCTCGTTCGCCTGGAAGCAGGCGAAGTTCCGGGTGGCCGGACGCGAAGACACCGATGACATTGCCTCAGTGATCGACGCTGCGCTCAGCTTCGTTGCCGGCCACGACGTTGCCGAGGTCGTCTCACTCGGCGACGAGATCTTCGACGAACGCATCGAGGACAAGCTCTACGCACAGACCATCGAGCTGACCCGCACACATCTGCGGGCGGGACAACGGGTCTGGCTGGTCTCGGCCGCCCCGGTGGAGATGGCATCACTGATCGCCCGCAAGCTTGAGCTGACCGGCGCCCTCGGCACGGTCTCGGAGATCGCCGATGGCAAGTACACCGGAAAGCTGGCCGGTGCCCCACTGCACGGGCCAGCCAAGGCCGAAGCCGTCCGAGCTCTGGCCGATCGCGAGAACCTCGACCTCACGCTCTGCTCGGCGTACTCCGACTCATCCAACGACATTCCGATGCTGTCGCTCGTCGGCCAGCCATTCGCCATCAACCCTGACGCTGCCCTGCGACGCCATGCGCGCGCCATGGGCTGGCACGTGCACGACTTCCGGACGGGACGCAAGGCCGCGCGCATCGGCGTCCCGTCAGCTCTCGTGGTCGGCGCGGCCGCTGGCGTCGCGGCGGGAGTCGTCTCCAGCCGGCGCCACCGCACCTGACGTACCCACCAACCGCAACAACGTGTTAGCTCACCAGTCCTATACGTCCGGTGGCCTTTCACGTTGTGGGCCGGGGGCGTCAGAAGAAGACGCTGCGACGCTCCATGAGCAGCTTGTACAACGTGTGCTGGATCGTCTCGCGCACCTGGTCGGTGAGGTTGAACATCAGCATCGGGTCGTCGGCGGCACCCTCGGTGAAGACGTCGGTCATGATCGGCTCGCCGAACTCTATGTGCCACTTGCTGGGTAGCGGGATCATGCCCAACGGTCCGAACCACGGGAACGTCGGCGTGATGGGGAAGTACGGCATGCCGAGCAGGCGAGCGAGCAGCTTGGCATCGGCCAGGATCGGATAGATCTCCTCAGCGCCGACGATCGACGTCGGAATGATCGGCACCCGCGCGCGGAGCGCGGCGGAGACGAAGCCCCCACGCCCGAACCGCTGCAACCGGTACCGCTCGGAGTACGGCTTGCCCACACCCTTGAAACCCTCGGGCCAGACCCCCACCAGCTCACCAGAACTGAGCAGCCGTTCCGCGTCGGGGTTGCACGCCAGAGTGTGTCCCGCGCGACGCGCGACGTTACCGACAAAGGGAAGCGCAAAGACGAGGTCAGCGCCCAGCATCCGAAGCTCACGGTGGGCGGGGTGGTGGTCGGCCAGCGCCACCTGAGTCATCAGCGAGTCGAGTGCAATGGTGCCCGAGTGGTTGGCCACGATCAGCGCACCACCCTCACTCGGAACGTTCTCGATTCCGTGTACCTCAACCCGGAACCACTTCTCGTAGAGCGGGCGCAGGGACGGAATCAGGAGGTCGTTCGTCAGCTCGCGGTCGAACCCGAAGTCGTCGACCTCGTAGGAACCCTCGAGCCGTCTCCGAAGGAACCGGAACGCGCCAGCAAGGTGCTGCTCACCGGGAAAGGACGACCCACCATCGCCTGGCTCACGATCGGGATTCAGCGGGATCACCTGGGCGTCACTCACTTGGCAGCACCCCCGATGGTGGTGACCGGAGCCGGCGCCTCAGGTGCATCCCACGGCAACACGCGTCCCAGCGGGTGTGCGCGCAAGAAGGCATCGAAGGTCTCACGCGTCGAGTAGTTCGCCACGAACCCGAGGCGCTCGGTAATCCTGCTGGTGTCGACGCCGCGACCGTACTTGAGGTACTCGATCTGCTCCGAGGTGAAGTCGATGTAACCGAACCGCCGGACGAGATCACGCGCGACCGACGCGAACGGCGTCGGCAACGGCAGGTTGACGCGGCCGGCGCGCGCAATCGCCTGCGAAAGCATCAGGACTCCGTCACCGGACACGTTGTAGGTGCCAGGTGCCTCGCCGAATGTCGCCGCCTGCACGGCAGCGAGCGCGTCGTCCTCGTGGGTGAGCTGGATGCGACTGTCGAACCCCATGACCGTGGGCACGACAGGCAGCGAGAGGTAGCGGGCCAGCGGAGTGTCGATCCCCGGGCCCAAGATATTGGCGAAACGCAGCATCGTCACCGATACGTCCGGCCGCCGACGAGCGAACCCGCGGACGTAGCCCTCGACCTCGACGGAGTCCTTGGCGAACCCAGAGCGCGGCAGCCGAACGGCCTCCATGTCTTCGGTGAACATGGCCGGGTCTTTGGCTGAGACACCGTAGACGGTGGCCGACGACTTCACCACGAGCTGCTTCACCGACGCTGCCCGCTGGCAGGCAGCCAGCAACTGCATCGTGCCGATGACGTTGATCTCTTTCATCGCCGACCGGCCACCTGCTCCAACTGGCGTCGCGATCACGTTCATGTGGACGACGGTGTCGACGGACGCAGCCTTGATCACCTTGGCGATGACCGGGTTGCGGATGTCGGCGCGCACGAACTCGGCGTTACCCAGGTCGTCCGGTGGTGGGATGACGTCGACGCCGACTACCCGCTCGACGTCAGGGTGTTGTCCGAGAAGCCGAGCCAGCCTTCCGCCCAGGTACCTGGAGACGCCGGTGACGAGCACCACGCGCGCCATGGCGACCTCCTGCAGGCTCAGCGCCTCTCGCGACTACTTCTTGTTGCGACGCTGAACGCGCGTCTTGCGCAGCAGCTTGCGGTGCTTCTTCTTAGCCATCCGCTTGCGGCGCTTTTTGACGACAGAACCCACAGTGATCTCTTCCTAGGACTGAACGGTCTCGGCATGGACGCCGGGGACCGGCCTCACGAGGGTACCGGTGACCGATCTGCCCCGATCAGGGCGGGCTCAGCCAGCTTCAACGAAGGAGTCGCGCAGATACCCACGAACTGCCTCTTCTGGGACGCGGAACGAGCGGCCGACGCGCACCGCGGGCAGGTCGCCGGCGTGCACCAGCCGGTAGACCGTCATCTTCGAGACGCGCATCAGCGCGGCGACCTCGGCCACGGTCAGGAACGCTCCCCCGAGCGGCACCTGTTCGGGCTGCCGGACATCGTCCCGGCTGTCGTCCCGGTCTTGCTCCATCTGCTCACTGCTCCCTACCGCACGGGCCGGGCGCCGGCTTCCCCTCCGGCGCCACGGCGACCCGCGCGTTCGGGCCAGCGTAGTGACGGATGTGACGGGAGGGAACTGTAGTGACGAAGTCGTCACCCATCAGGTGGTCACCCGATCGGCTCCCACGGTGCCCGAGATGGGGGCGGGTGTCCGTTTAGTCCCGCTCGGGGTCGAGGCCGTGATGGGGGAAGACGGCTCTCCTGGTCGCGAGAATCGCCTGGTCCAGGGCACTGTCGGGGTCGTAGCCGGACGCCCAGTCGATGATCGCGGGCTCGGCGTCGTCGGTCATCCGGTCCGGCGGACGTCTGCCCGTTAACTGCTGGACGTGGCGCATCCACTCCTCAGGCACTGGCGTCAGGGGCGGGATCGGGTGGCCTGCCAGCTCGGCCATCACCAACGTCCAGATGCGCGGAACGACGTCGACGATCGCGTAGCCGCCACCACCTGTTGCCACCCAACGGTTATCAGCGAACTCGTGTGCCCACCGATGCAACGACTCGGCAGCCATCCGTTGGCCGTCGATGCTCAGTTCGAGGTGCGCCAGGGGGTCGAGGCGGTGTGTGTCGCAGCCGTGCTGGGAGACGAGAACCTGCGGCGAGAACACCTCGAGCAGTTGCGGGACAACGGAGTGGATTGCGCGTAGCCAGCCGTCGTCACCTGTGTAGGCGGGGAGTGCGACGTTCACCGCGCTGCCTTCGGCCGCAGGACCACCGATCTCACGCGGCCGCCCCGTCCCCGGGTAGAGCGCCCGTGGGTCTTCATGGACCGAGATCGTCAGCACTCTTGGGTCGTCCCAGAAAGCGGCCTCGACGCCGTCACCGTGATGGACATCGATATCGACGTAGGCAACACGTTCGGCCCCGGCCTCCAGGAGTCCCGCAATCGCGACCGAGACGTCGTTGTAGACACAAAAGCCAGCTGCTGCATCCGGCATCGCGTGGTGAAGTCCACCGGCCGGGCTGAACGCATGAGCGACCTCGCCCCGCCACACGGCCATGGCCGCACCCAGGGTTGCTCCGGCGATGAGCGACGACACCTCGTGCATGTCGGTGAAGGTCGGGACATCCGGTGTTCCGATGCCGTGCGCGAGATCCCCCTCGGAGTCACGTGCGCCGCACTGCCGTACTGCGTCCAAGAACTCGGGAGTGTGGACCCGCAGCAGATCCGTGGCGGTGCCCGCGCTCGGCGCGACGAGCTCGACGTGGTCGAGAACCCCCAGCGCACGCGCCAGCCGCATCAGAAGATCGAGGCGAACCGGGTTCATCGGATGACTCGGCCCGAAGTCGTACCGCGTCATGGAGTCGTCCCAGTACACTTGCGCGGCTCCAGTCACCCCCGCACGCTACTCGCTGCGCAGGGCAACGACCGGCTCCAACTTCCCTGCGCGACGGGCCGGGATCACGCCGAAGAAGACGCCGACCGCCACCGAGACAGTGAACGCGAGCACCGGTGACCACCAGGCGATCACCGCCGGCAGCGGGGAGAAGGCGTCGGCCAACAGCGAGACGCCGATGCCTATCGCCATCCCGATGACACCACCGACGGTCGTCAGCAGGACCGCCTCGATCAGGAACTGCACGGTGATGTCCCGCCGACGCGCACCCAGCGCCTTGCGCAGACCGATCTCGCGGGTCCGCTCGCGCACCGAGACCAACATGATGTTGCTGACGCCAACGCCGCCCACGAGCAGCGAGATCGCCGCAATCGCTGCCAACACCAGGGTCAGCAGCCCGAGAATGTCCCCCAACGTCCCGAGGATCTGGCTCTGCGTCACCGCCGAGAACTCCTCATCGGGGTACTTCTCCTCCAGGGCATCCAGAAGGTCACGCCGCAGGGGGTCGACGTCGTCGATCGTCGGTGCCTTCACCGCAAGCGCATCGATCCGTTCCACGCCAAAGAGCTGTTGCGCGGTCGTCACCGGGATGTGGATCTCCTCATCCCGGCTGACGCCGAATGCTGACCCGACCTCCTCGAAGACCCCGATCACTCGGAACCGGACGCCGGCGATCGTGATCTGGCGCCCGAGTGGCTCGATATCACCGAACAGGTCGTCTGACACACCACTGCCGAGCACAGCGACCCGTCGCCGGGTGTCGACGTCGGTCGCCGTGAGGTACTCACCGCGCGCTACCGGGCGCGTGAACACGTTGGGAATGTTCTCGTTGGTCCCGGCGATCGTGCTGAACACTTCGATCGAACCAACCGAGACCGTCTCACCGCTCGACACGGTTGTGGCCACCGCCTCGGGGTTACCGATCACCCGACCGAGGTACTCGACGTCCTCGAGCTGAAGCCGGCTGATCGAGGGCGCCGAGCCGAACTCCACTGAGCCCGGCACCACGAAGATGATGTTGGACCCGAGCCCCTCGACCTGAGCCTCAACCTCTTGCTTGGCGCCGCTACCGATGGCCACCAGCACCACCACGGCACCGACGCCGATGATC
>JANLWJ010000171.1:0-1602 GCA_031364455.1 Actinomycetes bacterium
GCCTCGGTGCCGCTCGATGATGACACAGCGTATGGTATCCGTAGGGCATGACGAAAACGACCGTCTACCTTCCGACTGAACTCAAGCGGGCGCTGCGACGAGTCGCCGATCAGCGGCGGTGCAGCGAGGCGGCGCTGGTGCGTGAGGCGGTGACGCGGCTTACGAGCGAAGCCGAGGCGCCGGTGCCCGCGCTGCCATTGTTCCGTGCGACCGGCCCGTCGATTGCCGAGGACGTCGATCGCGCAGGGATCGAGACCATCCTCGATCAGTACCCGTCGCCAGAGCTGATCGGCGCCGACTGGACGCCCCCTCGGGTGCGCTCGGGGGGCGTCAAGGTGCCGCTCGCACGGCTCAAGGACTACAGCGAAGTCGAAGCCACGCGGCCTGAGCCGAAGGCCCGGAGACCAGGGTGGTCGCCTTCGTCACGAATATCCTGTTCCCCTTCGTCGTGTCGGACGATCCCGACCATGCCGCGGTGGGCGAGTTCATTCGTGGGCTCGACGGTCGCGACGACGTGGCCTTCTCGGAATTCGCGCTGGTCGAGCTCTACGGCCTGCTGAGGCAGCCGACAGTGCGGTGGTGCATCGGACGATGTGGGAGCACGCGGCAAAACCCGGGTTCTCGAGACGTCGCATCTACGACGCCCGACGCGGGCTGTGTCTGGTGGCTCAGGGGGTGCGCGAGTTTGCGACCGTGAACCTTAAGGATTTCCGATTGCGTCTTCTCGACGCGCGGCGAGGGCAAGATGCCTCGTCAGACCTGCATGAGACGCATAGCCGCGCCGGACACGATCTCGCTGGATGAAATCCGTGTGCTCGCGGACGCGCGATTCGGCGACATGATCAACGGCATGATCAATCTGCGGCCGTCATGTGGCAATCGCTCGCGGGGTGTGGATGACCCAGCCACGCGGGCAGCGATCGCCGCGTTCATCGAACGGGTGGTGCGCCGATGACCGCGTGGCACCAGGACGCCTCGGGGTGGCGGCGCCTGTCGCTCGCGGAGCAATTCGGCAATGTCGGCAGCGAGATCAGCCGCGCGATCCGCTGGTCGGCGAAGAACCCGGAACAATCTCAGTCCGCCTTGTACCGCGGGCTCGAACTGTTCGACATGATGCTCGACGACCCGCAGCATCGCGGGTCGGTCGCCCGTCTGCGCGAAATTGCGCGCGCGCGAGAGGTCGTGGTCGACTTTCTCGCCGGGTCGAATGAGTACGGGTCCACGGGCCCGTCCCTGCAGAAGTACTTCGACCACTTCGCCTTCACCGCGCGTCGCACGCACCTCGCGAAGACGGACTAGCACGCCCGCCTGAAGGGTCAATGTGGTAGTTTGTACACAACATGACACATACGAGCACAACGCTGTCCGTGCGCCTCGACGCGCGGACCAAGAAGCAGCTGGAGGCACTCGCCGGGCGCGCACGCCGCTCCAAGTCGTTTCTCGCCGCTGAAGCCATCACCGCGTTCGTGGCGGCGGAAACCTGGCAACTGAATGAGATGGAGGCAGGCCTCGGGGAACTGGATGCAGGCCGGGGCGTTCCGCACAAGGAGGTTGCGACCTGGCTGCGTTCCTGGGGCGGGAAGCGTGAACGCAAGGCGCCCA
>JANLWJ010000200.1:0-1813 GCA_031364455.1 Actinomycetes bacterium
CGGTGCTCCCCACCCCTGTTTTGCCGCCGGCCGTTGCAGGTGTCCTTGCCGACACCCGTGCGCTCGCCGGCTGCGCGGCCGGGGTATCAGCAGGGGCATCGGCTGGGGTATCAGCTGGCAGGCCGGTCACACCAGAGGAACGAGCGGCGTGGCTGGTCGGGCTGCGGTTGGTCATCGACGCCGCCGAGGCGGCGTTCACCACCGTCCTGGCCGGCTTCGACGCTGGCGGTGACGGACAGGTGCTGCACGCCGCAGCCTCCACCCAGTCGTGGCTGCGCGGCGCATTGGGGATGGCCGCCGGAGAGGCCTCCGAACGAGTACGAATCGCCCGTGCCGCTGGCGACCTGCTCGCCGCACCAGCCGCGGGGTTGGTAGCTGATCCGGCCGGTGCCGGCCCAGCAGAGGATGATTCGGACTCAAGGGGTCACCTGTCCTATGAGCACCTCCGCACGATTGCCCGCACCGCCCGCGCGCTGCCACCGTCGGCCCGACCAGCCGGTGTCGAGGTCTTGACCGGCCTGGGTACCCAGCTCGGCGTCGACGACCTACGCAGCGCCGGCAGGCACCTGCGCCACGTGGTCGACCCCGACGGCTCGGCACGTCACGCCGAGGAAGACTTCGGACGTCGCTGGCTCAGCCTGGCCCCACTGCTGGATGGGATGCACTCCATCGACGGCATCCTCGACGCCGAAACAGCAGCATCACTTGCAGCGACGCTGGCACCGTTCCTGGTCCCCACCGGCCCCGACGACACCCGCACCTGCGACCAACGACGCGCCGATGGGCTCGCCGACATCGTCGCCGTCGCAGTGCGCTCCGGGCAGCTGCCCACCCTGTCCGGAGCCACCACCGCCCTGCAGGTCGAGGTCGACCTCGCGACCCTCACCGGGGAGCGGCCGCACCCCGCGCGGATCCCCGGGACCACCGGCTCCGACGTCTGGCTCACCCCTGAGGCAGCCAGCCGCCTCGCCTGCGACGCCACCGTGCGGCGGCTACTCGTCGACCCGGCCGGCATCCCCCTCGACCTCGGCCGCGAAGTACGCATCTTCACCGGAGCACAACGCCGCGCCCTCGCCACCCGCGACAGCGGATGCCGCTTCCCCGGCTGCCACCGCCCAGCAGTACACACCGACGCCCACCACCTCACCCCCTGGGCCCAAGGCGGCCCATCCAACCTCGCCAACGGCCTCCTCCTCTGCCGCCACCACCACCGCACCGTCCACGAAGGCCAATGGCACATCACACCCAACAACCCCAGCCACGGCGCCAACGGCACCCTCACCTTCACCGGCCCAACCGGCCAACAACTCACATCACCCCTACCGGCATCACCCCTGCCCCAAGCACGTGCCGCACCCGACCCCTAATACACGCCGAGCCCAAGGCACTTGGTCCCTGACGCACTCGCGGTCACTGTTACCGGCAACTCACTCCTCCGCGGTCACCGCCACAACACCGCGGCGCAGCGCACAGATCGCGGTCCGCGCTGACGCAGTGACAGCGTCGTCGCCCTCGGCCGCGCTCGTCGCTGCTGCGTTGGCAACCTGGCCCAACAGGTCGATCAACTGCTTGCACCAGCGCACGAAGTCACCCGCGGCCAGGTCGCTCTCGGTGAGCACCGCCTCAAGCGGATGCCCGCTGGCCCAGCGGTAGGCAGCCCAGGCGAAACCGGCATCCGGATCCCGGATCGCCGACAGTCGATGATCCCGCTCGAGTGCGGAGAGGTCTCCAGCCAGCCGGAGGGTCTCCTCGATCGCCGTGCGACCGGCGCCACCGGGAGTCTTCGGTGGGTTGCCGAGGTCTCGGCGTGCCT
>JANLWJ010000423.1:0-8055 GCA_031364455.1 Actinomycetes bacterium
GCACGCCAGTCCAAAGAGCTGCAGCGCCGCAAGAACGCGTTGGAGACGTCGTCCTTACCGGCCAAGCTCGCTGACTGTCGCAGCGATGATGTCGAGCGCACCGAGATCTTCATCGTCGAGGGCGACAGCGCCCTCGGTACCGCCAAGCTTGCCCGGTCTTCAGAGTTCCAGGCGCTGTTGCCGATCCGGGGCAAGATCCTCAACGTCCAGAAGGCATCGGTCGCCGACATGCTCAAGAACAGTGAGTGTGCGTCGTTGATCCAGGTACTGGGCGCCGGCTCAGGGCGCACCTTCGACCCGGACGCCGTGCGATACGGCAAGGTCATCATCATGACCGACGCCGACGTCGACGGTGCCCACATCCGAACTTTGCTGCTTACCCTCTTCCACCGCTACATGCGGCCCATGCTGGCTTCTGGTCGGGTCTACGCAGCCGTGCCACCGCTGCATCGGATCGAGGTGGTCACCGGGGGCGGCAAGAAGAACGAGTACATCTACGCCTACACCGATGCCGAGATGAAGAAGCTGCTTGCCGACCTGGAGAAGAAGGGCAGGCGGATCAAGCAGCCGATCCAGCGGTACAAGGGCCTCGGCGAGATGGACGCCGAGCAGCTGCGCGAGACCACCATGGACCCGCGCCACCGCACACTGCGGCGGATCACCCTCGCCGATGCCGAAGAGGGCTCTGGCGTATTCGAGCTCTTGATGGGGAACGAGGTCGCCCCGCGGCGCGACTTCATCATCGACGGAGCCGCTGGTCTCGACCGGGCCCGGATCGACGCCTGAGCCGATAGGGTCCCGGACATGTGTTGCATCGTTGCCCTGATGGGTCTCGTCGGTCCCCGTATCGCGTTCCTCTTCGCCTGGATCTTCACGAACGAGGTCGACCAGTCGATCGAGAGCTTCTGGGTGAAGCTGCTCGGCCTGGTCTTCTTGCCGTGGACGGCACTCTTCTGGGCGATCGCCTGGGCGCCCGTCCAGGAGGTTTCCGGCTTCGGGTGGTTCCTGGTCTTCCTCGGTGTCGCCTTCGACATCGCTTCGTACGGCTCAGGCGTCTACGACCGGACGTCGAAGTAGAGAGCGCTCGGCGAGCCTGGCGTCAACCTGAGGCTCACTCGACCGGCTCGAGCAGGCCGGTCTCGAGGTGAAACAGAAACCCGCCGACGGTGATGTCCTGCAAGAACGGCCACGACCGCAGTCGTTGGACGTCGAGGCTGAGCCCGCGTCGAGCGTCATCGGTGGTCAAGAAGGCCAGGCTTCGGGTGTCTGGACCCCCCGCTGCGGCGATCGCCTGGTGGACGTCGTCCTCATTGCCTGCCGTCATGCGGCAGCCGGTGTGCGCGATGACCATCACCCGGTGCACGCCCAGCAGGTAGCGGCCGAGAACCAAGGTGCGCAACACGTCTTCGGTGACGCGTGCGCCGGCGTTGCGCAGGATCTTGGCGTCACCGGCCTGCAGACCCAGCATCGGCAGAGGGTGAATGCGCGAGTCCATGCAGGTGAGGACGGCGAGCCCGAGCGCCGCCGTGGCCTCAAGACCTGAGTCGAGATAGGCCGTGGCGTACCTGCGGTTGCCCGCCAAGACGTCGTCGAACTGCGTGTTTTTGGTCGGGCGCGAAGCAGCGGAGGATTCAGTCACGGCGGCAAGCCTGCCATGAGGCCAGGACGCGGCCCGCACCACCGATGATCGGCACCGGCATCAGGGTCGTTTCGGAGGCCGCCCGGCGCGCGATCTGCCTCGTGCCGCGAGCTCGGGGGTGAAGATGGAGAGCGGCTCACCGACGTCATGGTGGGAATCGTGGGGATGCCGGAACGACACGTCTGGGTGGATCGTGTACTCGTTGCGCCGTCCGACTCAGGTTGTGTCGAGGTACCCGTCCCGCTCGAGGTTGTAGAGGATGGCTCGGTTGGTCAGGAACGTCCAGACGCCAGTGCTCGACTGCTTCACATCAAGAGTGTAGCCAGAAAGCCAGCAAAAGAATGCGTGAAACACTATTCATGTGTTTTACTACATCCATGATCGACCTACTGACGGTTCTTCCGGCCCTGATCCTAGCCACCACCGCCATAGCGCCGCTGCGCCAGCGAGCGCTGCCGGCCACCGTCGCCGCCAGCGTCCTGGCTCTTCTGTCCGCTGTTGCCGTCGTGGTTGCGGGTGTGGAGTCACCGCTGACCAACCTTCTGCTCCTCTACACCACAGGCGTCGTCGCGGTCGTCGCAGCCTTCTCACGTCGGCACCTGGACGGTGACGCACGGGCCGCCAGATACAGCCGCGCGTACCTGATCGCAGCCGCATCGGCCGTGGTCGTGGTGGTCAGCGGAAACCTGGTCGCCATCGCGGCCGCCTGGATCGCGACCGGATGTGCCCTGGCTGTGCTTCTGGGTCACCACGATCACGTCGCGGCGACCGCCAGTGCGGTCCGAAGGTGGCGGCTGTCATCGCTGGTGGCTGACACATCCCTGGTCGTCGCGGTCGTCACGCTCATCGCCGCGAGCGGTGAAACGTCGGTGAGCGACGTGACCGCGTGGGCCGAAGCCAATCCCAGGTCATTGGTACTGCCGCTCACCGCAGTGGCGCTCTTCCTCGCCGCCGCGGCGCGGTCGGGCCTCTGGCCGTTCTCGCGGTGGCTGGTGCAGAGCGTGGTCGCGCCAGCGCCGGTCTCTGCGTTGCTGCATGCCGGCATCGTGAACGCTCCGGTCGTGCTGCTGTTGACGTTGGAGCCGGTCTGGAGTGCCGTCACCGGTGCAAGTGTGCTGCTGGCCGTGCTCGGTTTCGGCACGGCGCTGGCGATCTTTCCGCGCAAGCTGGTGCGGCCAGACGTCAAGACTCGGTTGGCATGGTCGACCTCGGCACAGCTGGGGTTCATGCTGGGGCTATTGGCGGTGGGCGCACCCCTCGCGGCGATCGCGCACATGGTGCTGCATGGGGCCTACAAGGCGTCGGCCTTTCTAGGTGCCGGCGAACAGATGAGCAATGCGCGGAAACCTGCGACCGTGGCAACCGGCACGTCCAGCCGGGTGGTCGGTGTGCTTGCCGGTGCGCTCTCCGGGGCGGCCGTTGTGGCTATGGCCGCCCCTTGGATGCAGCCGGTGACCGCCGCGACAACGGTGGTGGCCTTTAGCGCCGCTGGGTTCGGACTGTTGTCACGGCGGGCCGCGTTACACACCAGGCTGATCGCCGCCGCGGCCGCTGTGACCGTGGTGGGCGCACTAATCGTGGGCGTGCATGCAGCTGGCCGCATTCTTGGCCTCACGAACACCACAGACGGAGCGCTGCCATGGGTGGTCGCGGCCGTACTGCTGGTCGCATCCGTGGCCTTCGCCTGGCTGGGGTATCGGCAGCCACAGTGGCTCTGGATCAGGTTGCACCGGTGGGCGCACCCCGACGTTGCTGCGCGGCTCCGGCCGTCCGCAGCAGCTGCGGCCGTGCGGACACCGGTGCGCTCGGGCCCCGACCACCAGCGCGTCGTGGTGCGTCGGCAGCTGCTCCTTGCCGCTGAGTCAGTTCCGCCGTCGTGGACATGGCAGGGCTTCATCGCCTCGAACCCGCTGCTCGGCTTCGTCGACCGTCCCTTCGCAGATGCCGTCACGAGTGTTGCGGCCGGGCGCGGGTGGGCGACGCTGCCCGGGCTGCCGTCGCGTCCTGGCGAGGCACTCGACCCGGTCGACCACGTAGTGGCAGGTTGGCTGGCTGCGTGGACCGACGGTGGCGGCGACACGCCGTGGCCGGCGCCGAACCGTTCGGCGTCGCTTTGGGGCTGGTTCCAAGCCGTCGCCGTGCACGATCGGATCTTTTCGCCGCAAGCCCGCGCGTGGCTTCAGTCGCTACCCGCGGATGCGGTTGACGTGGTGGTGTTCGGGGTGCGTGAGTCGGGCGAGCCGATCGATGCGTGTGAGGTGTGGCTGCGGCAACAGCTGCTGCGGCTTGGTGGGTGGTCTGGCTACCTCGGACGACGCGGCACCGCCGAAGCCGGTCTGGCGACCGAGACGCTGGTGGAGCTGGTAGCAGTGCGGGTGGCCACGAGGCTAGCGCTGCAGATCGCCGATCGTCCGCTTGCCGCCGGAGTGATGTCCGAAGTCGACACCGCACCAGCGCTGGCCGCACTGTCGGCCGCCGAGAGTGCACAGCGGGTTCCGGTGCTCGCCGAGCTTGCCGACCGGGCGCGCAAGAGCGAGTCGCGATCTGATGCCACCGTTGAGGCTCGGTCGGAGGCTGATGTGGTGTTCTGCATCGATCCCCGAAGCGAACCGCTTCGTCGGCACCTCGAAGCGGCCGGCGACTACCGGACGATCGGTTTTGCCGGGTTCTTCGGTTTCGCGGTTGAGAGCGTCGTCGAGAGCAGGGGGCAGGCTACGACGACCATGCATCACCCCGTGCTGCTGGCGCCAGCCATCACGATCAAGGCGGCTCGGAGTCCGGTGGCTTCCGTGCGCCAAGTTCTGAACACGGCGTTGAACGCGGCGTTGAACAGCGTGGGCGGTGGCTTCGCCGCCGTCGAGGTGGGGGCCTTGCGCGGACTCACGTCCGTAGCCCGAACCGTGGCTCCCGGCTGGCTTGCCAAGGCGGCGCAGCCAACAGTGGCCGCGAGTGACGACGAGGCGACACACGACGTGGACGCCGCTGCCGCACTCGTGCAGATGACAGGACTGCACGGTCCACGGATGGCGCCGCTGGTGATGTTGACCGGGCACGGCAGCACCTCGACCAACAACCCGACCGAGTCGGCGTTCGACTGCGGTGCGTGTGGCGGTCAGCGCGGCGCGCTCAACGCACGGCTGGCGGCATCGACGCTGAACGATCCGGACGTCAGGGTGCAGCTCGCCGAGCGAGGGCTGCACATCCCCAGCGGGACGGTGTTCGTGGCTGCCGAGCACGACACGGCCACCGATGTGGTGAGACTGCTCAGCCAACCCGTACCGGGGTGGCAGCGTGCGGCTGTCGATCGACTCACCGAGGCCTTGCAACGCGCCGGCAATCTCACCACCGCCGAGCGTGCGGCGTCCCTGCCGCTGGTCAAAGGCACGCAGGATCGCGCAGTCGCGGGGGCTCGCCGGTTGTCAGGCGACTGGGCGACGGTCAGACACGAGTGGGGGTTGGTCGGCAACGCCATGTTCATCGCAGCGCCTCGTCGGTTGACGCAGGGAATGGATCTCGGCGGGCGAGCATTTCTGCACGACTACCACGCGGGTAACGACGCCGACGGCGTGGTACTCGAGACGATCCTCACTGCTCCGCTGGTGGTGGCCCAGTGGATCAACGCTCAGTACTTCTTCTCGGCCACAGACCCTCAGAACCTAGGCTCAGGAAGCAAGACCGCGCACAATCCGGTCGGTGGTCTTGGCGTGCTGGCCGGAGCGTCCGGAGACCTCCTCACCGGCCTGTCAGAGCAGTCGGTGCGCTACCACGGGCAGATGGTGCACGAACCGCTGCGACTAATGGCCGTGGTTGCCGCAGCTCCCGCTGCCATCCAGCGGGTGCTGGCCAAGCACGAGTCGGTGAACGACCTCGTGCAGAACGAGTGGCTCACGCTGTGCGCCATCGACGTCGAGACCGGCGAGCTTCGGCGCATCACAGGGGCGGATGGCACGATGTTGAGTCCGACCTTGGACCTCAGGCAGGAAGAGGTGGGGATGACGTACCCGGCATGATCAGACTGGCTCGTTGCCGGGCAGCCACTTGATGCCACAGCCCATGCTGGGGCGGTGCGGTTCGGGAACCGGTCGATTTGTAGCAACCAGATCGATCGCATTGGCAAGGTCGGATCCGGTGACGGGCTCGCCGTTGCCGGGGGTGGACGCGTCGAAGGCGCCCCGGTAGGCAAGCTTGCGATCGGCACCGTAGACGAAGAAGTCCGGAGTGCAGACCGCGCCGTAGGCCTTGGCCACTGTCTGGTCGGTATCGACCAGGTACGGGAACGTCCAGTTGGCTCGCTTGGCCTGGTCGGCCAGTTGCGCGGGAGCGTCGTCGGGGTAGCGCTCGACGTCGTTGCTGCTTACTGCGACAACGGCGACCTTCGCGCTCGGCTTGATCCGTCCGAACGCCAACTCAATGTGCTTGACGTACGGGCAGTGGTTGCAGACGAACGCCACGACGAGTACCGGCGCGGTGAAGTCACCGAGCGAGTAGGTGGCGTTTCCGACGTCCGGCAACGAGAAGTCGGGGGCGACGGTGCCTAGCGGCACGAGGGACGACGTGAGAGCCATGGCTCCCATCCTGCCCCAAAGCCCGCAACGTGTTGGTGCCAGGTCGGGCCGCCAATAACATCACTGTGACGGATGACTTCGCCCGGGGCGCAGCGGAGACTCCTCGTGCTCGGATGACGCTGGCGGCCTCGTCCGATGTCGGGCGTGGCCCCTCCCATACGGCGAGATCGAAAGTCATTCCGGGGATTGTGCCGGCAGGCGAGAGGCTCCGTCTGGACATCGGTATGACAGGCGCACACGGCCATGGGTGTGAGAGTGGCATCGGCCAACCCCTCGGACTCTGCGCAGTCTGCACTTAAGCGGGGGCGATCTAGCGATGTTGTGAACCTCACAGGGCAGGGAATCGATCGCTTTCCGCTACCGTCCTAAGCATTATGAGACGTGCTTGGGTGCCACTTGCTCTTGCTGCGACGATGCTCGTCGCCCTTGGTGGATGCACGGGAGGCTCTGACGGCGAGAATGTCGCAACTCCCACCGACCTCCCCACTTCATCGGTGGCGCCTGGGATCGACTTGTTCGGGGCCAGGGTGAAGAGGATCGATTGCCTTGGTGATTCCCGCCCGAGCAGCGTTGACCGGCTGTTCATCTCCTCGAGGGCCGTTGATTCGTTCATCATTTGTGGGTCCCGAGCGACGCAGTCTGTCACCGTGCCAGTCGGGTCGGACGGGTTCGCGCGTTTTCTTGACCGGGTGGACGAATGGCCTCGACCGGCGAGCAAGTGCGAGAACATCATGGTGACCCACGAGTACCTCCTCTATTTCGTCGAGCAAGCCACGCAGGACACTTATCAGGTTGGGATTCCAACGTCGGACCGCTGCTGGCAGGATCGACAGGCCGTCAGAACCGTGAGCAACCTCGCCTTTGGCACATTCAGCGACACGTCAATCGCCTGGGACTGTAGGCCCGATCGCGTTCGGAGGATAGTGCCCGGGATGGCACCCTCTCCGACCCTTCAGGCGGCTGCTCGTGCGCTGCCCGGTGCGGAGGCGATCGAGGTAGTGAGTCGAGGCGATAGGACGGGTGTCGTCCTCATCGACCGAGCTGGGTGGCGGGCGGCGAAGGCACTGGTCTATCAAGCCTCACCGGACAAGTGGTTCGTCGGCGAACTGAGGTTCTGTCGCGCCTGACGGTGGCGACCGGCTAGCACTCAACCGGGGGTGCTCTAGCGACCTTAGTTCGGCCGCTTAGCAGACGAGCACGCTCGTCACCATCAGCGAGGTCTGTCATAGGTGCTTAACGCTCAACGGCAATTCAGCGACCCCTCAGCGGCATACGAAGACGTTGGCCCTAGGCTCAGCGCGTGCCTGACGACCAGGACTACACCGACCTCGGTGAGTTGCTATCTCAGCCCGAGCAATGGAGCGATGCGGAAGCCACTCGGGCGAGACGGCTGCGCGAAGGCCAGGCCAAAGCCGCCGCCGATTACGACCAGCGGGACCGGGTCCGTGTCGCTGCTATGTGGGGCGTCGTGCAGCAACTTGACGAGGCGCTGGCAGCGTTCGACGCCTCTCGTTGAGCGCCCGCTTATCGGCATGACAGGGCGCACACGTCCTTCGCCTGAGAGTCGCCTTCAACCTCTCCGGAGTTTCCGCCGTTTGCACGCAGGCCGGGAAGACCACGCTGCAGAACCTCCTGGCTGTCGCCGTTCCGGCTAGGGAATGGGCCGTCGAAGTTGAGGAGATGCTCGAGCCATCAATCACCGCGCTCGACGAATGTCGTACAACGACCCCTTGGTTTCGGCGCTGCCAAAAACACCACCTCATCTCGCCGTGAGCGGTGTCGGCACGGGCGTCAGGCCATTCAGCGCAGTGACGGCCGTGGAGTAGGGCATGCAGGTCGCTTTCGGCGAGC
>JANLWJ010000294.1:0-1690 GCA_031364455.1 Actinomycetes bacterium
CGCGCATCACCTGCGCCGCCTCGGCGCCGGGCCCGATGTGTTGATCGGGCTGTTCGTCGAACGCTCGCTGGATATGGTGGTGGGAATGCTGGGCATACTCAAAGCCGGGGCAGCCTACCTGCCTATCGACGCCGCCACGCCGACCGAGCGGACCGCCTTTCTGCTCGCGGATTCGGACATCCGCTTGCTGCTCACGCAAACCAGCCTCTTATCGAAGTTGCCTGCCACTGCCGTGCAGACTCTGTGCCTGGATGCGTTCGATTGGAGCACCTCCGACGAATCCGCGCGCAGCGACGTTCACGTCCAGCCTCGAAACCTCGCCTACGTGATCTACACCAGCGGTTCGACGGGCCGTCCCAAAGGCGTCTGCATCGAACACCGCAATATCGTCAACTACGCCCTGGGTGTTGCGCAGCGGCTGCAGTTCAAGGCCGGCATGAATCACGCGACGGTGTCGACAGTCGCAGCCGATCTCGGCAACACCGTCATTTTTACATCGCTGATCACCGGCGGCTGCCTGCATGTCATCTCGCAGGAGCGCGCTGAAAATCAGGCACTGCTGTCCGCCTACTTCGACCGCGAGCATATCGATGTCCTCAAGATCGTCCCCTCGCATCTGGCGGCACTGCAAACCGGACGAAATCCAGAAAAAGTCATGCCCAGGAGCTGCCTGATACTGGGCGGGGAAGCTTCGCGAATCGAGTGGATCGCGCAGCTGCACGCGCTGGCGCCGGATTGCGCGATATACAACCACTACGGTCCGACGGAGACCACCGTCGGCGTGCTGACCTATCGTAGCGGAGCGCATTTACCCGACACGCGCTCCGGGACGCTGCCCATTGGCAAACCGTTGCCGAATAGTCGCGTCTACATCCTCGACGGGGACCGGCAGCCTGTGCCCATCGGCGATCAGGGCGAACTTTGCATCGGCGGCGGCGGCGTCGCCCGAGGCTACCTCAACCGCCCCGACCTGACTGCCGAAAAATTTGTTCCGGATCCGTTCAGTACGGACGCGCCAGCGCGGCTGTATCGCACCGGCGATCTCGCACGCCACCTGCCCGACGGAAACATCGAATTCTGCGGCCGGCTCGACCATCAGATCAAACTCCACGGCTACCGCGTCGAGCTCGGTGAGATCGAAGCAGCGCTTCGCGAGCGGCACGGGGTGCGCGAGGCCGTGGTGGTGGCGCGAGACGACGACGCCGGCAAGCAACTTATCGCCTACGTAGTCCCCAAACGGGCGCATCAATCCCTGTGGGATTGCAACTCACTTTACGTGCTGCCGGATGGCTCGCCGGTGGCGCATCTGAACAGGAACGAGACGGACTACATCTACAACGAAATCTTTGTCCTGCAAGCGTATCTGCGTCATGGCATCACCATCCGCGACGGCGCCTGTGTCCTCGACGTCGGGGCCAATATCGGCCTGTTCACCGTATTTGCCAATCGGGTGGCCAGGGACCTGCGGACGATTTCATTTGAGCCGAACCCGGTCGCGTTCGCCTGTCTGCAGGCCAATGCCGCGGCGTGGGGCCCAGCGGTAAAATGTCTGCCGATCGGCCTGTCCCGCGACAACAACTCGGCGGAGCTGACTTTCTTCGAAGGCATGTCGCTCTTGTCCGGATTCTATACCGATGCATCGACGGAACGCGAAGTGGTAAAGAGCTATGTTCTCAACCAGCAATCCGAA
>JANLWJ010000302.1:0-6551 GCA_031364455.1 Actinomycetes bacterium
CGTTGGGGCGGCAGCCTCATGGAGGAGGCGAACCTACACGGCTCGCCGGCGCTCGTGAGCCTGGTGCCGCACGCGGTTGTCGCCGAGCCTGGCGGCTCTGGTGCCGGCTCGGTGGCCGAGTTCACACCTGACCTGGCTGACTCCGACCTCCTCGTGATCGCCAAGCCAGCAGCCGCTGCGGAGGAGTCGTCCGGCGTCTCTCTCGCCGACGCAAAGGTGATCGTCTCTGGCGGACGCGGCGTCGGCTCCGCCGAGGGATTCGCTCCACTAGAAGAACTCGCCGAGTTGCTCGGCGGCACGGTCGGCTGCTCGCGCGTCGTCACCGGCAACGGCTGGCGCCCGCACACCGAGCAGGTGGGTCAGACCGGCACGAAGGTGGCGCCGGACCTCTACATCGCCTGCGGGATCAGTGGGGCGACCCAGCACATCGCCGGGTGCCGCAATGCCAAGACGATGATCGTCATCAACACCGACCCCGAGGCGGCGATCATGGGCTACGCCGACTACGCGATCATCGGCGACGTCGGCAAGGTACTACCGGCCATCATCGAAGAGACCAAGAAGGCCAAGTCCGGCTGACGCGTCCCACTTCCGCACTCTTGTTGCTAGGTCAGGGCGGTACGCACGGCTTCCTGTAGGGACCGGCGAACTCTGGCGACGTTCGCCCGGTCGGTGCGCAGCTCGACGACGCGGACGCCGCCACCGCGCGGATCTAGGGCTGCATCGAGGGCAGCGCCGACAGAAGCTGTCCGCGTGTGTGGCGTCTGTGTCGCTCCGCACCACGCAGCGAAGTCGACGCCGTGCGGCGTCCCGAAGACGCGCTCATGGGCATCGGCAAACTCCTCGGCGCCCTGTTCCAGAAGACCGAAGATCGCTCCACCATCATTGTTCACGACTATGAGCGTAAGGTCCGGCTCCGGCTCGTCCGGTCCGCGGACAAGCCCGTTGGAATCGTGCAGCGCGGTGAGGTCACCCATCACGGCGAAGGCTCGGCCACCGCCGTCGCGCTGCCAGGCCAGGGCTGCCCCCATGGCGCTCGACACCGTGCCGTCGATTCCGGCCGCTCCCCGGTTCGCCAGAACCGTGACGCCGTCGCGAGGCGCGGCAGCCACAAAAACATCGCGGACCGGCATTGACGAACCCAGAAAGAGCAGCGCATCGGCCGGCAGTGCTGCGTAGAGCGCGCGAGCCAGACCCAGCTCAGCGGCGGCCTCATCGTCGAGCACCTCGTCAAGAGCGGATCGCGCAGCGGCCTCGGCCTCGTGCCAGAGCGCGAGCCACTCTGCATCGGGATCGTGGTGTCCGTCCGCAGCGGGCAGAGCCGGTAACACCTGCGCGGCAGTACGCGTCGCGTCCGCCCAGTTAGCCGTCGTCGCGACCACCGACACAGCTGAGCGCGGATCTCGCAAGATCGCCAACACAGCGCGCGACAAGGTCGGTCGTCCCACGACCAGGATGTGGTCGGGGCGGGCCGCGTCCACGAACGCGTCTGTCTCGAGCAGCAGCCCCCCGGTCGAGATCGCGTTCGGGCCGCGACGAGCATTGCCACTCGGTTCACTGATGACCGGCCACCCATGCTCCTCGGCCAGCACTCCGGCAGCGCGACCCATCGCAGGTGTCGTGTCGCCCACGACGACTAGCGTGCGAGCGGGCAACCGAACGCTCGGCGCCATCGTCGCCGGAGCTTCCGCCAACGTCCACGGCGCACCGTGCTCGCGCCCGCCGAGGGGCTCGGGCCAGTCGAAGTCACCGTCGGGAACAAGCGGCTCGCGGAAGGCGAGATTGAGATGCACCGGCCCTGGATTCCGGGTCAGCGTGCCCAGCGCGGCAGCCCACGCGCGTCCGGTCAGCGCGCGCCAGTACGCCGTCAGCCCGACGACCCGCTCAGGTGCACCCACTTCCGCGAAGAGGCGCACCGAGTCGCCGAAGAGCTTCACCTGGTCGATCGTCTGGTTGGCGCCAGTGGACCGGAGCTCGGGCGGGCGGTCGGCGGTGAGCAGCAGCAGCGGGACGCCGGACTGGTCGGCCTCGATCGCAGCCGGATGCAGGTTGGCAGCTGCGGTGCCTGAGGTCGTCACCACCGGCACCGGCACACCCGACGCTTTCGCGAGGCCGAGTGCAAGGAAACCGGCGCTCCGCTCGTCGATGCGCACGTGGAGGCGTACTCGACCTTCGGCCTCGAGCTCGTAGAGAGCAAGCGCCAGCGGAGTCGATCGCGACCCGGGGGCCAGCACGGCCTCGCGCATGCCGCACCGGAGCAGCTCGTCGACTAGCACCGTGGCGAGCGCGGTGGACGGGTTCACAGCTGCCTCTCGAACGGTCGCACCCTCTTCGTCGGGCTCATGACTACTTGACGACTGTATCGACCGAGCGTCACGGGGAGTCGATCGGCGCATCGGGGGAAATGCGCCGGGAACCGACGATCAGATCACCTCGACGACGACGTCAGCCTGCCGTGCTCGGCCAAGGCGTGCGTCACGGGTCACCAGCGGGCAGTCCAATTCGCTGGCCAGCGCGAGATACGTGGCGTCGCAGGCGGTCACGTTGTCACGAAGGTCGAGCACCAGACGCCGTTGGCTGTCCGTCGTCGGCCACCGCGAGATCGGGAGATCGTCGTAGTCCGTCAGCGCATCGGTCGCTCGTGACGCACTGAGCCGCCCACCGAGCACCAGACCTCTCAGCGCGGATACGACCTCGGTGTCGAGCAGGTGGGGGGCGTGCAGGTCATCCCTGACCAGTCGCCGCCCGATCCGATCGGCTCCCGGCGCCTGCGTCAGCAGGTCGACGACGAGCGCCGCGTCCACCACGATCATCGCTTGGCGCTGGCGGAGGACCTCTCGTCCCGCGCCCGCTGGACGAGGTCTAAGGATGAGATCGGCGACCGTTCAGCACGCTGCTGAACGCGCTCGAGCACCTCGTCCAGAGTGGGACGCGCGACCTCGCGCTCGATGACGTCGAGCAGGTAGCTGTTGAGCGACTTGCCGGCCCGCGCCGCCCGCGCTTTCAACACCCGACGTGCGCTCTCGGGGACGTTGCGAATCTGCACCAAGATGGTCATCTATTCATACTACCACCAGATGTATGCATAATGAATGCATCTACTCGGACAGAGCGTCGTAGGCCTCGGCGAGACGCCGCTGCCAGGCGTTCAGTGCGCTGTCGCCCATCACGACCGCTGACGTGGCAGCCGCGGAGACACTGGGACGTCGCACCCTCAGCTGGCCGTCCACCGGCAGCAGCCGGTCGCTGCAGACATCACCGTCGAGAAGGCGGCCAGAGCCGAGGCCACACGCAAAGGGCAGCTCGGGCAGGGCAGCCGCCAGCGCAAGACCGGCCGCAAGCCCGACCGACGTGTCGAGTGCTGACGACACCACACACGGAAGCCCGTACGTCTGCGCGATCGCCAGCGCGGGGCGAACTCCGCCGAGCGGTGGGACCTTGAGCACGAGGACGTCAGCCGCCTCGCGTAGTCCGACTACACGGTGCGGGTCGTCCGCCTTGCGGAGACCCTCATCGATAGCAACGGGAACCTTGGCGACGCGGCGTAGCGCCGCGCTCTCGACCAGCGTCGAACATGGCTGCTCGACGTACTCGAGGTCGAACTCACTGAGCGCCTGCAGTGCGACCGTTGCTTCCCCGGTGCCCCACGCACCGTTGGCGTCGACCCGAATGCGGCCATCGGGCCCGAGCGCTTCGCGCACCGCCGCCACGCGGGCGACGTCGTCGTCCAGGGACTGACCTGGCTCGGCGACCTTCACCTTCACAGTGGTGCAGCCGGACTCGTGCGTAAGGCGTCCGGCCTCGGCGGCATCGACCGCGGGGACGATCGCGTTGACCGGCACCGTCTGGCGCACCGGCTCAGGCCAGCCGATCCAGGCAGTCTCGATCGCCGCAGCCAGCCAGCGCGCCGACTCGTCAGCGCTGTACTCAGGAAAGGGGGCGAACTCGCCCCACCCGGCCGGGCCGCGCAACAACAGCCCTTCGCGGACGCGCGTCCCCCGGAACGTCGTTGTCAGCGGAACGGCGAAACCGAGCGCGCCATCCAGCAGCTCGTCCGCGGTGGGCAGCACGCGGTTACGGACGTTTCGGGAACTTGCCGAAGTCCGGCTTGCGCTTGGCGACGTAGGCGTCGCGTCCCTCTTGCGCCTCTTCGGTCATGTAGAAGAGCAGCGTTGCGTCTCCGGCCAGCTGCTGGATGCCGGCGAGGCCGTCATCGGCGGCGTTGAGCGATGCCTTCAGCATACGCAACGCCAGCGGTGAGTGCTCCAGCATCTCGCGGCACCACTGGACGGTCTCTATCTCAAGCTCCTCGATCGGGACGACGGCGTTGACCAACCCCCAGTCGAGTGCGGTCGCGGCGTCGTACTGACGACAGAGGAACCAGATCTCACGGGCGCGCTTCTGACCGATGTGCCGCGCGAGTAACCCGGAGCCGTAGCCTCCGTCGAAGGACCCGACCTTCGGGCCGGTCTGCTGGAAGCGCGCGTTCTCGGCAGCGATTGTCAGGTCGCACACAACGTGCAGCACGTGTCCGCCACCCACCGCATAGCCGGCGACCATCGCGACGACGGGCTTCGGCGTCCGACGGATCTGCACCTGCAGGTCGAGAACGTTGAGTCGCCCGATCCCCTTATGTGCGACATCGTCGTCACCGATGTACCCGTCATCGCCGCGGATGCGTTGGTCACCACCGGAGCAGAACGCCTTGTCGCCCTTGCCGGTGAGGATGACGACTCCGACCTGGTCGTCGTCGCGGGCACGGTCGAAAGAGTTGGTCAGCTCGAAGACGGTCTGCGGGCGGAACGCGTTGCGCACCTCAGGGCGGTTGATCGTGATCTTCGCGATGCCCTCGGCGACGTGGTACTCGATGTCGGAGTAGTTGCCGGCCTCGACCCAGTCGGCACCAGGCTTGATGGTCGTGGCAGCGTCCGGGTGCTCCGGGCGGTCGGCCTGGTCGGTCATCTCGAGGGTCTCCTTCGATCGGCTCCCCAGCGTACGGGCGGTGCGGGGACGATGCCCGCCCGGCTCTCGCATCCGGGGGGCGCAAGAATGCACAGGTGACCCCTGCCTCAGTCCGTGAGCTCGAGCTGGTCGACGCGCCGGCCACGCCTGGTCAGGTCACCGCGTTCCTCCCCAGCCTCTCTGCCGCCCTCAAGGGTGACCGACCGCTGCTCCCTGTGCCGACCTACGGACCTGAACGCGAGCGAGTCCGCGAGGCCGGCGCTGGCGTCCCTGTCTCTGGCGATGTCGCCCTTGTCGTCCCGACGTCCGGCAGTACTGGGGCGCCTCGGCTGGTGCTGCTCTCGGCCGCCGCCCTCAGAGTCTCCGCAGACAGCACCCACGCTGCACTCGGCGGCCCTGGACGCTGGCTACTTGCGCTGCCGACCACACACATTGCCGGGCTGCAGGTGCTCGTGAGGTCGCTGCGCGCAGGCCTCGACCCGGTCGTCGTCGACACCCCGAGCGGCTTCACAGTTGCCGCCTTCGCCGATGCCGTAGCGTCGATGGACATCGCCAGCTCTGAGCAGCCGCACTACACCGCACTCGTACCAACGCAGCTGCAGCGGCTGCTCGACGATGGCGCGGGGGTCGAGGCCCTCTGGCGGCTCGACGCAGTGCTTGTCGGCGGTGCTGCCATGTCTTCTGAGCTTCTGGCGCGCGCGTCTCGTGCCGGTGTCACCGTGGTGAGCACGTACGGCATGACAGAGACGTGCGGAGGTTGCGTCTACGACGGCGTCCCGCTGCCTGGTGTGGATCTCGCCATCGCCAACGACAGCCGCATCCAGATTGCAGGACCGATTCTGTTCGACGGCTACCTAGGCGCTGCAGAGTTGGAACGGGGCCAGGGGTGGTTCACCACGAACGACCTGGGACGCCTCGACGACGACGGGCTACACGTGCAGGGCCGGGCAGACAACGTGATCGTGAGCGGCGGCGTCAACGTGCCTGCCGAAGCCGTCGAACGGCTGCTGCTCGGCGTGCCCGGCGTCGCGGCCGCGGTCGTCGTCGGCGTCCCCGATGCGGAGTGGGGTGAGCGCGTCGTCGCGGTGGTCAGCGCCAGCATCGCGATCGAGCTGGACGTCATTCGATCGTCATTTGAGGGTGCGCTGCCTCCCGAGTGGGTGCCACGTGAGGTGTTCACTCTTGAGGCGTTACCGGTCTTGTCGAGCGGAAAGCCGGACCGGGTTGCAGTGCGCCACATCGCCGCGGAACTGGCACGATGACCCCCGCTCGACGAGAGGGATGACCATGGCGACGCCGGAACAGTGGTGGCAGGGCGCGCGACCGCGCACGCTGCCTGCGGCCGTCGCCCCGGTGGCCGCCGGGACGGGCATGGCGGCGTACTACGGCAGCGTCGACTACGCGCTAGCTGCACTTGCGCTCACGGTGGCGCTCGCTTTCCAGGTCGGCGTCAACTACGCCAACGACTACAGCGACGGCGTTCGCGGTACCGACGATCAGCGCGTGGGTCCGATGCGGCTGACTGCCGCGGGCGTCGCAGCGCCTACGGTCGTCAAGCGTGCGGCGCTGGTCTGCTTCGTACTGGGAGC
>JANLWJ010000429.1:0-8176 GCA_031364455.1 Actinomycetes bacterium
CCACCTGAACGGTTGGCCCCTTCTTCTCCTTCACCAGTGGCTCGTCGCTCTCGATCGAGTCGAAGACAAGCTGTGCCTTCTTCTTGTCCCAAAGTACCGAGCTACCGACGGGCGTCGACAGGTTGACGTTCGAGATCGGAACGGTGAGGAAGCGAATGTCCTGGGGCGTCAGTCCTTCGATCTCGCCAGCGAGGTCGAGCAGCATGTCGCGCGACATTCCTTCGTCGAGGGTCACCGAGTCGAGTGCAGCACCCATAAATGCGTTGAGCTTGACTGGGTTGAGTAGCACGCCGGCGCTCGTAGCCTCTTGGAACATCGAGCCCAGGAAGCGCTGCTGCCGCTCCATGCGTCCGATGTCGGCGGTGGGGTCGATGTAACGAGCCCGGACGTACGAAAGGCCCATGAGCCCGTCGACGTGGGACTTTCCGGCTTCCAGCTTGAGCCCGCTCCGCCAGTCGTCAACGGCCGACGGTACGCAGACGTCTACGCCCCCGAGTGCATCGACCATGTTGACCACACCGGCGAAGCCGACCTCGACGTAGTGGTCGATGCTGAGTCCGGTCTCGTTCTTGACTGTCTCGATCAGGAGTGGTGCTCCGCCGAGGGCGTAAGCAGCGTTGAGCTTGTTCTTGCTCGCCGAGTGCTTTTGACCGGCGTCGTCGGCGTAAGCCGGGATGGTGACGTACGAGTCGCGGGGCAGGCTGACGATCGTTGCACTCTTCCTGTCACCGGAGATGTGTAGCAGCATCATCGTGTCCGACCGCTGACCGGTCGAGCTGTTTGCCGCAGTTCCGGTACCTAGTTCGCGTGCCTCGGCCATGGTGAGGCCCTCGCGGCTGTCCGAGCCGACGATCAGGATGGTGAGCGGGCCGCTGCTGTCGCCACTCAGGAGCCCGGAGAGCCCGAACATCCGGCTGATCTTGGCGTCGTAGTAGGTGGCCATCACCCATCCGCCGGTGCTGGTGACCAAGACCACAGCGGCCAGAGCGGTCGTGAGCCACGTCACCCAACGGCGGTTGCTCGACGCCGCCCCACCAGCGCTGGTGGGGCGTGGGGAGAGCTCCGGGGGAAGGACGGCGCTCATCGGTGGTTGGTCTCCTGGGTTGGGCGAGGCGGTCGGCGCTTGCAAGTCGATACTGGGACGCGGGGGCGGTCAGTGCGGTTCCCGCTGAAGTTCTTCGAGGGTAAGGGAGGGACCGGTCCCCTTCCGAATCGGCGCGCCGATGCCGAGCGTGAGCCCACCGCCACGCGGGGTGGCATGCGGCTATTGGTTCGCATGCGCGATAGGCTCGGCCTCCTCATATGACTGCGTCCTCTCCCGCGTCGGCAGATTCGACCCAGCCGGCAGACAACTCCGCCACGCCGGCCCACCGTCCGTCGGCCATGGCGCGGGCGCGCGCGATCTGGGTCAACCGGCGGATCCTGCGGATTCTGATCATCCGTGACCTCAAGGTCCGGTACAGCGACTCGGTCCTGGGCTTTGCCTGGACACTGCTCGACCCGCTCTTGCTGACCCTCGTCTACTGGTTCGTCTTCGGCGTGATCGTCGCGCGTGGGTCGACCATCGAGCAGCCGTACATCCTGTGGCTGCTCACCGGGATTCTGCCCTTCCAGTGGACGGCGCACGTGCTCGGCGACTCCGGTCGGTTGCTCGGAAACGACGCCAAGCTGGTGACGTCGTCGAGCCTGCCGCGCGAAATCTGGGTGCTGAGGTCGGTCTCATCGCGCTTCATCGAGTTCCTCTTCACGCTGCCGATCACGGCCGTCTTCGTTGTGTTCTTCATCGTCTTCACCGATCAGGACGTCTCTGTCTCCTGGTGGCTGGCTCTCATCCCGCTGGCGTTCGCCGTCCAGTTCCTCTTCAATGTCGGCTTGGCCCTGACGCTGTCGCCGCTCTGCATGCTCTACCCCGACGTGCACCGGATCGTGCGGGTCTTCACGACGCTCTATCGATACCTGTCTCCGGTGATCTACGGCCTAGTCACGCTCGAGTTGGTGCTGGAAAGAAACAACTGGCCGGAGTGGCTGCTCACGGTGTACGCGCTCAACCCACTGGTGGGTATCTTGAATGCCTACCACTCCGTTCTCTTTGCTGACGACACTGACAACGTCGTGGCGCTGTTGGCCCTGTCAGCGTTGCTCTCTACGCTCTGCTTCGTGATCGGGTGGCGCCTCTTCCGCCGGCTCGAGTCTCGCGTCCTGAAGGAGCTCTGATGGAGACTCCTACGCCCATCGACACTCTCGATGCTCCTATCGCCATCGAGGCGCACCAGCTCGGCATCAAGTTCCGCCGCAACCGCATCCGCAACCGCCGCCTCTCGGATCTGCGGAAGCAGGAGACAGGGCGCGCCAAGAGCGAGTTCTGGGCGCTCCGGAACGTCTCATTCCAGATCGCGCAGGGTGAGTCGGTGGGGATCATCGGCGCGAATGGTCAGGGCAAGAGCACCCTGCTCAAGCTGGTTGCCGGCACGTTGATCCCCGACGAGGGCTGGGTCCGCCTGGTCGGTGGAGTGGCGCCGCTGGTCAACATCTCCGGTGGGTTCAAGGTAGACCTCACGGTCCGCGACAACCTGCACATCGTCGGCGGACTGCACGGGATGTTGCGTGATGAGGTCGAGGAAAGGTTTGACGACATCATCGATTTTGCCGAGGTCGGCGACTTCGTCGACACGCCCTTCCGACACCTCTCCAGCGGTATGAAGACCCGGGTGGCCTTCTCGCTCATCACCTCACTCAACGAACCAACGGTGATCATCGACGAGACCCTCTCGGTCGGAGACCGGTCCTTCAAGCGCAAGGCGTACGAACGTCTTGACACCATGCTGGCCGGCGGCAAGACCCTCTTTCTGGTCTCGCACAGCGAGCGACAGCTGCAGCGACTGTGTACGCGTGGGATCTATCTCCGTAGAGGCCGGGTCCAAGCTGACGGCGACATCGGTGAAGTTCTCCAGCAGTACAACATCGATCGGGAGATGGAGGGGCATCCCGGGTGGAAGGGCGAGCGTAAGAAGGCCAGGCGTGAGCGCAGACAGCGCCGCAGGACCGCCGAACGCCTTGCTGCAGGCGGTGTTGCCCCGGTGACCGACCCCGACCTTGACGATGACGAGGGTGAAGACCTCCCTAGCGTGCTCCCGACACCGGAAACTCCCGAGCCAGCCGGGGGCCCTGAGGCCCGACCGTGACGGTCGTCCTGGTCGCGCCGGGTGGTGGTGAGCTGGCTCAGGAGTGGGTTGATCGACTGGAGAGCCGGGGCCACGACGTCTATCTGGTCGCTCCGTCTGCCACGACGGTCCGCGCCATGCACCATGTGACCACGCGGGGCGATACCGCTGACGTCGTCAGGGCTATCGCCGACGCGATGGAAGGGGTGCCCTCGCCGGTGTTGCTCCTCGATGCTGACACGCTCGGCTCGGAAGTCACCGTCGAGGAGGTTGAGTCCGCATCCGGCACGGTCGTTCTTGCCGCTCCCGCTGGTCCCAGCGATGCGACCGAACGACACACCTCCGAAGCGCCCCTTCAGGTGGTCGCCGACGTGGTGGTTGCTGCCGGTTCGACAGTGCATCAGATGGTCGAACCAACGCACAGCGGCACCGGACTGCTGCGCGTCGACGCCGCAGACGCCGTCGCTGTGGCTGACGCCCTCCATGTCATGTCCGATGTTGCCGCGCAGCGGCAGTGGCAGGGAGACGCCTGGCCACTCACCGTCGTTGCGGCGGTGCGGGCCGGAGTCACGGTACGGACCGTAAGCGTCGGCGGCCTGTCTTGGGGTGAGGCCGCTCCGCCGCTTGGCGTCGAGGAGGAGAGAGAGCTTCGGGTCAGTGCGGCTGCGGGGGCGCCGCAGGGCGCGGTCGACCGGTGGCTGGGGCGAGGCGTCGCCGAAAGCGTTGCCATGGTCGCCTGGCGGGCCGGGGTCGGGGCCCACGCCGTCACCGCCGTGAGCGTCGCGGCGGCGCTGATGGCAGGCCTGCTGATCTCGACGGGGACGCGGACCGGGGCTGCGGTCGGCGCACTCTTCCTGATGGCGTCGGTGCTGCTCGACCGAGTCGATGGTGTGCTGGCCAGAGCTCGACGCACGGTCACAGCGTTCGGCGCGTGGTTGGACGTCACCAGCGACCGCCTACGAGAGGCGGCCCTGGTGATCGGCCTGGCGATCGGGGCCGCGCAGTTCGGGGACCCACGCTGGGGTCTGGCAACGGCAGTCCTGGCCCTACTCACCGTCGCCCATCTGGCCGCCGCCGCAAGTCGAACGGCGCGCGGGTGGGGAGGAAGCCCCGTGCCGATCCGGCTGCCACTGGACCGGCTCGAAGAGCCACCCATGCCGGCGGTGCCCCCACCCCCTGGGCGTCCGGTACCTGCGTGGTTGCCGTTCAGCGTCTCCCGAGGTGATGGTGCGGTGCTGACGGTGGTCGGGCTCGTCGTGCTCCCGCCCGCTCAACTGCTGGCCGTACTTGCGGTCGTGGCAGGGGTCAGCGCTTTGGTCGGGCTCCTTTACGTCGGGGCGCCGCGGCCACTCCCGGCCGCACAGCGTCAGCTCTTTGAGCTGGCCGACCCCGGTCCGGTTGGCCGCCTGGTAGGTCGGCAAGACCCACAGTTCTCGCTTCTTCGTCGGACGTTGGCAACGCGGGTGGCCGCCTGGGTTCCGCCAGCGACCTGGGTGGTGGAGTCAGCCGTTGTGCTCGTTGCCGCAGCCGTGGCCCAGCCGGAGGCGTTGCCCATTACGTTGGCCTGGATCGCGGTGCTGGCGTTTCACCGGATCGACATCGCGACGCGCCAGGGCGTTCTCGGGTCGGCGCCACCGACGTGGCTCGGAGTCGTCGGGCTGGGTGCGCTGGGCCGGTCGGTGTTGGTCGTGCTTCTCGCCGCGCTGGGGGTGCTTGCCGAGGGGCTCGCCGTGGCTGCGGTCATCCTGGGGGTGCTGTATGCCGCGGAGAGCGCCGGCCGGTTCGCAGAGCGCTAGGGCGCCGTCCGTCCTCGCAGGTCAGCCAGGGATGTTGCAGATGTCGTCGGTGGCCTGCCGGACGCTGTCGTCACGTGGCTCCCTGACGACCACCGGGCTGACCCCCGGCCAGTCCTGACCGACGACAACCTCGATCGTCGTGCCGAGGCCAGCCCGTTTGACTCGGGTGGCTCCTGGTAGCGATGCGGCGACCGTCCTGGCGGCCTCCGAACCAGCGACGTCATAGCGAACAACGGTGGACAGGAAGTCGCTAGTTTCGGCGTCGCCGATACCGATGACGTTGTAGCCCTGTTTGGTCAGCTTGGCGGCGGCCGTCGTGGCGATGCCGTCCTCGCCCGTCCCGTTGAGCACCCGGACATAGATCGACTCGGGGGCGACGGTGAGCGGCCTTCCATCAATGATCGTCGGATCCGGCGGTTCGGGGGGCCATGTCTCGTCGGCTGCGATGGCTGCCCACAGTGGGTCGGTCTTGTCGGTGTTCCAGACGACGGTGTTGGGGTCGGCCGGGTTGACCAGCCAGGGCGTGGTCACGAACGAGATGTCCTTCGGCGGGATCCCGCGCACCTCTTGGGCCAGCTGGCGCATCCGGTTGAGGTTGGCCAGCTCTGGGTCGGTCGTGAGCGACTTGGTGGCAGCCTCGAGGAACCGCACAAGCTTGACCGGGTTCAGGAGGGTGCCCGAGCTGCGGGCCTTGTCGATCAGCGACGACAAGAAGGCCTGCTGGCGGTCGATCCGGTCGATGTCGCTTCCGGTGCCGATGGCCCGGACCCGCACGTAGGCCAGGGCCTGGTCGCCGGTCACTGTGCTCACTCCCGCCGGCAGATCGAGGCCGCTCTTGGGCTCGATCACGTCGTAGGGAAGGCAGACGTCGACCCCGCCGAGTGCGTCGACGATGTCGTTGAAGCCGGAGAAGTCGACGATGACGAAATGGTCGATGAACACCCCGGTGTTCTGCTCAACGGTCTTGATCGTGCAGCCAGGTCCTCCGGTTGAGAACGCGGAGTTGAACCGGTCTGTGTAGGGGGACGACATCCCTGTGTCGGTCTTGCACGAGGGAACGTCGACGATGGTGTCGCGGGGGATGCTGACCACAAGGGCGCTCGCGCGGTCGGCCGGGAGGTGCACGAGCAGCGTCGTGTCCGACCTGGCGCCGGTGATCGCTGTCTCAGAGCCGTAGCCCTTGCCCTGGTCGGCGCGGGTGTCAGAACCCATCACGAGAATGTTGAGTGGTTCCTTCTCGTCGGGTGCCTGTGTGGCCTTCTTGGAGGGGCGCTCGGTGCCGAGGAAATCGTTGTAGAGGTAGTCGCCAACTCCGATGTTCCCTTCGAGTCGTTGATACAGGTAGAAGCCGGTGGCAGCACCGGCCACGAGTAGCAGGGTCACCACGATCGCCAGCCACTTGAGGGTCCGGCGCAGCCTCGGGTGACCGGCGGGGGCGTCGGTAGCTGCGTCGCCGGTGGAGGCGCTGTGCGTCATCGGGTCCTTCACTGGAAGTGGTCGCTGAGCAGAATACGGACCGATCAGGGCAGGAGCCGAATCGCCTCGGGCAGAACTACCCCATTCGGCAGCGTGCTCGAGACGGCCGTCACCCGTTCGGTCGCCCAACGTCGGACGCACAGCTCGGGGTCGGGGTTCCGTACCCAGAGCACGCTGGCCCCGACGGAAAGAGGGGCGAGCCACTCGTCCACGAGGGAAGAAAGGCCCTGCAGGTCACCGAGCGCGGCAACGCGGTCGCCGGGTCCCAGGCGCAGGGCCGCCGCGCGGTCCTCGGCCAGCGGGCCGAGGGGTCCAGGAGGGCCGGCGGAGCCGCTGACCTGGTCCGGCATGGCCCTGACCTCAACGGTGTAGTCGCGAACCAGCGTCGGCAAGGACCTGGTGAAGGGAGCGGCAAGGGGCGCGAGGGAGACGGCGAAGACCTCTTCGGCGTCGGGCGGGTCGTCCACCAGGTCGGGGCCAACCACCGCGACGTCGATGTGCTGCGGCGTCGCGGCCAGTCCGGACTCGTAACTAACCTCCGCACCGACGGCGTCGGCGGCCAGTACCCAGACCGCTGTGGTCCAGTGGCGGGGCAAGTGGAGTGAAACGCAAGCGCCTGGCTCCACTGCGCACTCCAGAGTCAGCAGATTGACGGTCTTGGCCACCCAGTTGGCGAGTGTGGTCGTGGAGAGCTCGACGCGTTCACCGGTGGCGTCGTCGTAGTAGGTCAGCCGCGGTCCCGCGGAATCGCTGGCCAGCGCCCGGCGCAGATGGTCTGAAGTTGAGGTCACCGGAGTTAGGGTAGGGACTCGTCTCCAGCCGGGTGCAAATCCGGCCGATGGCACCAGGGAAGCATCGTTTCCCATCGGACCACCGACTTCCCCCGGAGAGGCTCCTCGTGCGTTTCCCCCGTCCGGCTCCGGCTGGCGCACTGTTCGCCGTAGTTCTCGTTGTGCCCACTGTCGTGGTGGCGCCGACCTTCACCGTCACCAGGGCAACGCCCCACGCGGTGTCGCCCCAGGTGCAGCACGTGCGGCTGGCCGGCGTCGACGCCACAGCTCTCAGCACGGCCCCTGTCCCAGGCGAGCTGGCGTCATCGTGGCGACAGCTGGGTGGACGCTCGGTGGCCGGCGCAGCCAGGGCGGCGGAGCGACCACCGGTGCTGGTCACCGAACCGATCGAGACCGACGACTACCGGATGCTCGGCGTCACCTGGACGGGAGCTGCGCCAAGCGAGGACGGCGCGGTCGTAGTGACCGCCAGGACGCGAACCTACGGGGAGTGGACCGCTTGGTTCGACCTGCACACCATGGTCGACGGCGGCACCACGGCCTCACCCAACGGACGCTTTGCGACGGTGCCCTACTGGGCCGGCGACTCCGATGGAGTCCAGGTGCGGGTCGACGCAGTGGGTGATGCCACGCCGAAGGATGTGCGTGCTGACCTGATCGAGCCAGGAACCTCTGACGCCGACGCCGCGATCACCGAGCCTTGGAGTGGGTCGGCGGCCTCGGCGTCGACCAACAAGCCACCGATCGTGACCCGGGCCCAATGGGGTGCGGACGAATCGCTGCGTGACAAGCGTCTGGAGAACAACGCGACGATCGACGTCGCGTTCGTTCACCACACGGCCGGAAGCAACAGCTACAGCCGGAGCGAGAGCCCCGCCGTGGTGCGCGGCCTCTACAGCTACTACGTGAACACCCTGAAGTACGCGGACATGGGCTACAACTTCCTCGTCGA
>JANLWJ010000375.1:0-5450 GCA_031364455.1 Actinomycetes bacterium
GTGACCTCCGCCAGTTGACGCTGCTGAGCCTGAGCCCAGCCGGTACGCCATGGATCATCGCCAGCATCGAAGACCCGGTTCGCGATCACGCCGTCCACACGATATCCATAGAGCGCGAGCTGCGTCAGAGCGCGACGTGCCTCGGCAACCACTACGGATTCAGGAGTTAGGACCAGCCGCACGGTGGTCTCGGGGGCACGCAGCACCTGCTGGACGTCGAGCAGCTGCGCTTGCAGTCGCTCAGCGGCCTCCCATACCTCGGTGTTCGGAGTGGGCAGCCCCACGGCGGGTCCGAGCAACGGGCGCAGCGCACGCACCACGCGCCGCTCGGCCGGTAAGGCTTTGCTCAGGTACCAGTCGAGCGCCTCAGGGAGCGCGAGAAGCCGCAGGGTCTCAGCAGTAGGTGCGCAGTCGACGATGACCGCATCCCAGCGACCGCTCCGGACGTGGTCTCGTACCTCGATCAGCGCCAGGAGCTCCTCGGCACCAGGCAGGACGGTCAGCTCTTCGGCTCGAAGGCTGTCAAAACCGGCCGAACCCAAGAGAGACGCGAGGTATCCCTGCAGCTCTCCCCAGGAGTCCTGCAGACGGCGCTGCGTATCGACGTGCCCGACATAGAGCCCAGATGCCACCTCGGTCGGCTCTGCTTGGACCCCACACGCCAATGCGTCAGCGAGTGAGTGGGCCGGGTCGGTGGAGAGCACGAGGGTCTTGCGGCCCTCAGCAGCAACCCGGGCCGCGGTCGCCGCGGCAAGGGTCGTCTTGCCGACGCCACCCTTACCGGTGAAGAGCACTACGCGCACCGCTGCACCTCCATGGCGGCCGAGCCTAGCCGCCGCGACGCAGTGAGCGGGAGGTGACCGCTAGACGCCTTCAACGCGGCGCTTGAGCTCCTTCAGCGCAGTGTCGGTGACTACCTTCTCTGCCTTGCGGCGCAAGAGCCCGATCATGGGCATCTTGAGGTCGAGGGTCAGTACGTACTCGACGCCGGTGCCCGCATCACCTTGGTCGGTCAGCCGGTAGCTGCCGTCCATCGCGGTCAGCATCTGTGCCTCGACCAGCGTCCAGCTCACCGAGGCGTCGCCGTGCCAGGTGTACTCGAGGGTGTAGGTGTCCTTGACAACGCCGGCGTCGAGTACGAACGTCGCTCGGGATGGACGACCGTCGTCGTTGCGGGCCAGCACCTCGACCGAGCGCACTGAGCCGGTCCACTCAGGGTACGACTCGAGGTCGGCAATCTCCCTCATCACGGCAGTCGCCGTCGCCTCAATGACGATGGTCGATGACGTCTGCTCGCTCATGGGTGCTCCAGGCCGTGCGTTATCGGTGGACAGCCCGAGCGTATCGGCCTCAGACGATGGCACCGAGGACGGTGAGGACGAGGAACATCACGGCGCCGATGAGCACCGTTCCGCCGACCATCACAGCGATCCGGGTAGACCTGTCCTCGAGCCGCTCGGCAATGCCGGCCGCTGGCTCGCTTCGGCGATGCTCGGCCGCGAGCATCGAGAACATGACGTCAAGGTCACTGACCTCGATCGGGCGTGCCACGGGGTCGGGGGTGGGGTCGGCCTCAGCGATCACGGGGACGGCAGGCAGCGGCTCGACGGGGGCAACAGGAAGTTCTGGCACCTCAGCTCGACCGACGACCTGGTCCAACGGAGCGGTCAACGGGTCGAACGACGTTTCAACGGATGCGAAGCAGAGCGAACACCAGTCCTGCTCCGCGCGCAGCGGAGCCCGGCACTGGCCGCATGACAAGGTGGTACTCACGCAGGTTTCCTCGGCATGGTCGGGTCGAGCCTTGACGGCGAGACGGCTTTCGAGTTGCGGACGCCCCGACAGGACCATCAACCTGGAGGTCTGACCTGCCGAAGGGGGGACGATGAGCGCAGTCGTGGAAGCCCGCGGACTGACTGTGGCCTTTGGGCCTGTTGTCGCTGTTGACGGCTTCGACCTGACCGTCCCGGCGCGGGAAACGCTTGCCCTTGTCGGGCGCAATGGCGCCGGTAAGTCGACCACTCTGAAGGTGCTGGCCGGCGTCCTCCCGCCCACAACGGGATCCGTCTCGGTAGCCGGGATCGACGTTGTACGCCACCCCGACCTAGCGCGCACCAGGGTCGGATACTGCCCCGACGTCGGCGGACTCATCCCGCGTGCCACACCCTGGGAGCATCTCCAGCTGGCGGCCACTATGCGCGCCATGGGCGACGGCTGGCAGACACGGGCCGAAGACCTGCTCGACCGCTTCGACCTGCTTGGGGTGGCCGACCGCGTCACGGCAGGGTTCTCACACGGCATGGGCCGGAGGATGTCGGTCGTGCTGGCGGCCTTCCATGAGCCAGAGGTACTCCTGCTCGACGAGCCTTTCGACGGTGTGGACCCCCTCGGCGTCGAGGCCACGATGGACGTGATCGCCGAGCTGCGGGCCACCGGCTCCGCAGTGCTCGTCTCCACCCACCTGCTCAATCTTGCAGTCCAGGCGTGCGAACAAGCCGTCGTTCTCAGGCGCGGACAGGTGGTCGCGGCGGCCCCCGCCTCAGAGCTGGCCGGCGCATCCGGCGCCGAGCGCTACCGGTCACTGCTCACGTCATGACGGCACCAGGCGACATCGGTGCCAGCCGACAGCTCGTTGCCTTGCTGCGGCTGCGTTGGCAGATGATCCGGTCTCGTCCACTCCGTGGGGCTATCGCCGCCATCACGGTCCTGCCGGCGACTCTCGTCATCGCCGGCCTGCTCGGCATCTCGACCCTCCCGGACGACCAGAGCTTCAACCTGTCGCTGGCCACCCCCACGTTCTATGTGGGCTTCCTGGTGCTGGCGGTGCTCGCCCCGCTGGTGTCCGGTGGCGGTTACGAGCTCTACCCACCCGACCAGCTCGTTGCCTACTCGGTGAAGCCGGCGACGGTGTTCCGCGGCACGCTCGTGCTGGCCCCGGTCAACCTCGCTTGGATGATCAACGTCGTTGCGTTGCTCGTGATTACCGGCTTCGCCACCGGTGAGCTCGCCTGGGGTCCGACGTCCCGTGCTCTCCTCACGGTCACCGCCTTCATCGGTGCCATCACGATCGCCGGCCACACCATCGGTTGGCTGGTGATGGGGATCCGTCAGTCGCGTGCGGGTCGACTGGCGACGAATGCTGTTGGCGCGCTGGCCATCTTGGGAGGGCTGCTGATCTTCTGGACCGACAACGTCATCCCGCTCTTGGACAACTCCCCAACGACCTACGTCCTTCTCGGCGCCTACGACGGATATCAAGGCGACTACGGCCCTTGGCTGGTCGTAGTCGGTTCCCTCGTCGTCGGAGGAGCAGTCCTCCTGCGAGCGGGCGACGCAGTCACGGGCTGGGCGCTGCGGCGCCCTGGCGACCATGCTGACCGGACCAGCTCTCGGTCGCTCCCGCGTCGACGCTGGTCGCACAGCGTCCTGCTCTCACTGCTCGCCATGGATCACGCGAGCGTGTGGCGGTCCACGCCACTCCGTCGCGGAGTGCTGGTGCTCGTTCTTGTGCCAGGCGTCGTGTCGGCCTTTGCCGGCATGACCTGGCAGTCGCTGATTCTGGTCCCTGGACTCATCGCAGCCGGTGCCGGCCTCCTCTTCGGAATCAACGCCTTCACCCTCGACGGGGCTGGTTCGGTCTGGCTCTCCACGCTCCCGGGTTGGGCCTCCCCCGCATATCTGGCGAAGTCGCTGGTGTTCCTCGAGGTGGCCTTGGCAGCAGTGCTCTCCGCCTTCATAGGTGGCTCACTTCGGGCCCAACCGCCGAACGCGACGTCGGAGGTGACGGCGGCGATGATGTCAGCGCTCTGCTGCGCGGTTCTCGTCGTTGCCCTTGGGATGCGTTCCTCACTTCGCAACCCGCACCGGGCTGATCTCCAAGGGCCGCGAGACACCCCGGCTACGCCAGGGGTGATGGCCGCCCAGTCGATGCGGTTCGCCCTCGTGACGACGTTTACCAGCCTCTACTTCGCGCTGCTCGCCTACTCCGGCGCCTGGTGGATACCACTCCTGGGGGCGCTCCCGGTCCTGCTGCTGAGCGCGCTGCACTGGCATCGCACTGGTCTGGCGTGGGCCCATCCGCACGTCCGAGCATCTGTAGTCCAGACCGTCGCCGGCGGCTAGCCGTGAGAACTAGTCAATAACTACTAGGTACAGATGGGGCAGCCCTCCGCGTAACGGACAGGGGGGCATGGCACGATTCGGTCATAGCGGCAGATGTCGCACAGGGGAACTCGGGGACTCAACATGCTGGCACGAGGGCGTCAAGACACTTTTGTTGCCGTCATGTTTGAAATTGTCCGCCTTGTTCCCTCAACCGTGGGCTCCACACTCCGATAGAGGTCGTATGGGACGTAGAACTTTTTTGCTCATTGCCGCTCTGGTGGTCGCCGCGCTCGGCACGGTGCTCATCTTCCTCTATGTGAACAACCTAAAGAACGAGGTGAACGACGGAGCCCAACTGGTTGAAGTATTGGTCGCCACCCAACAGGTAACTCCAGGCACGACCGCCGCTGATGCGTCGAACGATGGCGCCTTCGAGACTGATTCAGTTCCGAAGTCGACGGTCCCCGACGGGGTGCTGAGCGACATAAGCGTCGTGTCTGATCAGGTTGCCCTGGCCCCAATCTTCCCTGGGCAACAGATCTTGGCCCAGATGTTCGGAGATCCCGGGTCGATTAGCGCCGGTCTGAGCGTACCCAGGAACAAGCTGGCGATGTCAGTCCAGCTCGGTGACCCAGAGAGGGTCGCGGGGTTCGTGGTCCCCGGATCGGACGTCACCATCTTCTGGACAAACGGTCCAGAGACCATGGTCATCATCGCCGAGGTCAATGTCTTGGCTACTGGGGCAACGACCCTCGCTACCCAGGTAACCACCGATGAAACTGGTGAGTCGACCACGTCGGAGATCCCCCAGGCGATCCTCACCCTGGCAACCGACCAGAAACAGGCTCAGCGAATCATCAATGGCCAAGCGAACGGCGAGCTCTACTTCGGGCTACTCGGACCGGACACCAAGACTCGCACCGGAGTCATCACGACCCCGGAGGACCTCCGACGATGATGACCGCGATCCTCGACTACGACCCGAGCGCGGCGGAGACGCTGCGATCGGCCCTCGGCGCTGACACGGTGGTACTACCCACCCTCGATGCGCTGCGGCGACACCTCGACACCCACCTCGGTGAGGACGCCGTCGTGGTCGGGGCGTCGGTCGACCTCGAAAGCGCCCTCGACCTCGCCTCTGCGATGCGGCTCACCCGGCCGAGCATGGGCGTGGTCCTGGTGCGCCGACGGGTCGACACCTCGGTGCTCGCCGACGCCCTGCGCGCCGGTGTGCGCGAGGTGGTTGAGGAGCGCGATCTACCTGGCATCAATGCAGCAGTTGCGCGGGTCAAGGCGCTGGCGCAGTCAATGCGCGAGACGGTGCCAGGGGCCTCCCTGCCCGACGC
>JANLWJ010000042.1:0-21146 GCA_031364455.1 Actinomycetes bacterium
ACTCTAGGCCGAGGTCGTGAGTCGGGGCAAGGTCGAGCCGTGGTTGAGGGTGCAGCCAACGCCCGTTCGGAGGCGCTCAGGCGCGAGCCCGCGGGTGAGATGCGGCGTATACCTCGCGAAGGGTGTCCACCGTGACGAGCGTGTAGATCTGCGTCGTCGTGACTGAGGCGTGCCCGAGCAGCTCTTGGACAACGCGAACGTCAGCTCCTCCGTCGAGGAGGTGGGTGGCGAAGCTGTGCCGCAGGGTGTGAGGTGAGACCTCACCGGCAATATGAGCTCTGGTAGCCGCGGAACGCAGGACCGTCCAGGCGCTCTGCCTGCTCAGACGTCCCCCGCGACTGTTGACGAAGAGCGCCGGGCCCCCAGAGCCTCGTTCTGACAAGACCGGGCGCCCTCTGACCAAGTAGTCATCGACGGCCCCGGATGCGTAGCTTCCCACCGGCACCACCCGCTCCTTTCCGCCCTTGCCGACCAGCCGTAGGGCACTGGCTTCGCGGTCCAGATCGTCTACATCCAGTCCGACCGCCTCAGAGATGCGCGCGCCGGTTCCGTACAGCAGCTCCAGCAGCGCCCGGTCGCGGAGCTCTTTGGGCGTGCGTCCCTCCCCGGTCGCGGCCAGGAGCGCCTCGACCTGGGTGACTGTCAGTGCCTTGGGTAGGCGACGGGGTGGCGCTGGGGGGCGCACGTCGGCAGCCGGGTCGTGGCTGGCTAGGTCCTCGAGCACCGCGAATCGGTGGAATCCGCGGACCGCGACCACGGTGCGAGCGGCGGATGAGGCGGCCAACGGCTGGTGCTCAGCATCGCCCTCACGCAGTCGGCCGAGGAAGGACAGCACATGCCCTTCGGTGATCTGATCAATGTCGCCGACACCCACTTCGGCCAAGAAGTCGAGGTAGCGACCGAGGTCGCGGCGATACGACAGCAGGGAGTTGCGGGCCAAGCCCCGCTCGATCGCCAGATGGTCGACGTACTGCCGAACGGCAACGTCAGCGGCCGACGAGCTCGACTCGGTGCTGCTCCCCATGCGCCGACCCTAGCCAGCGTGGCCAGAATGTGAGTGGGCCCCCGCCGCATCGGGGGGCCACACATTCGTCTGTCAGGCGAGCAGGTCGTCCACATCGACGGTTGCCATACCGAAAGCCTCACCAACTGCTGCATACGTGATCTGGCCCTCGTGGGTGTTCAGGCCTGGACGAAGTGCAGCGTTGCCCTTCAGCGCCTCGCGCCAGCCGAGATTTGCCAGCTGCACCGCGTACGGAAGCGTCACGTTCGTGAGCGCGTACGTCGAGGTGTGCGGCACGGCACCCGGCATGTTGGCGACGCAGTAGAAGACGGTGTCGTGCACCTTAAACGTCGGGTCGGCGTGCGTCGTGGGACGTGAGCCCTCAAAGCAACCACCCTGGTCAATCGCGATGTCGACCAGGACCGCGCCCGACTTCATGCGGGATACGAGCTCGTTGGTGACGAGCTTGGGCGCCTTCGCACCCGGGATCAGCACTGCCCCGATCACCAAGTCCGCCTCGCTCACCTCCTGCTCGATCGCGTAGGAACTAGACATCAGCGTGTGCAGACGACCTTGGTAGATGCGGTCGATCTCAGCGAGGCGCTTGGCGTTGATGTCGAGGATCGACACATTCGCGCCCATCCCCACTGCGATCTGCGCTGCGTTCAGACCGGAGACACCGCCACCGAGGACGACGACCTTGGCGGCCTTGACACCAGGAACTCCACCAAGGAGCGTGCCGCGGCCACCGTTGGCGCGCTGCAGCGTCGCCGCGCCAACCTGCGGTCCCATCCGGCCGGCGACTTCGGACATCGGTGCCAGGAGTGGCAGCGAGCGGTCCGGAAGCTCGACCGTCTCGTATGCGATGGCGGTGGTGCCCGACGCCAGCAGCGCATCGGTGCACTCACGACCAGCGGCTAGGTGCAGGTACGTGAAAAGCACCTGCTCCTTGCGCATCCGGTGGTACTCCTCGGCGATCGGCTCCTTGACCTTCAAGATCAGGTCACCGGTCTGCCACACGTCGTCAGCGGTCGGAAGAATGGACGCGCCCGCGGCGACAAACTCGTCGTTGGAGATGGAGGAACCAACGCCAGCGTCAGTCTCGATGAAGGCCTCGTGACCGTTCCGGGTGAGCTCGTGCACACCAGCTGGCGTGATGGCTACCCGGTATTCGTGGTTCTTGACCTCGCGGGGGATGCCGACCTTCACTGAAATCAACGTCCTTTGTGACAACTGTGACAGCGTGAGCGGCCGAACGCGGTGGCCGTGCTGAGCCGGTTGACCGCCCGCCGCGCCCCTCGGGGGGAGAGGCGCAGGGAGTCTATCCGAGCGCCCAGGAAGGGCCAGGCCAGGGATGGTCAGGGGGCAGCAGCGAGACCCAGCCGCCCCGCCGCGACTCAGCGGCGGACAGCAGCCCCGCCACCGCCAGTGAGTTGTGGATGTGCCCGGCCAGGACCCGCTGGACCAGCTCGGCGAGATCCACCCGCGCCACCAAGAGGTCACGCTCCTCGTCGGTACGCGGCGGGCGGTCGGCGGGGTCGACGTCGCTCAGTTCACGGGCCACGAAGATCCGGATCGTTTCACTGCTCATCCCGGGCGAGGAGTAGAGGTCGATCAACGTGTGCCAGTGAGCGGCCATCAGTCCGGCCTCTTCCACGAGTTCCCGCTGCGCCGTTGACCAAGGCGACTCCCCTGGTTCGTCCAGAAGTCCCGCCGGAATCTCCCAGAGGTGCGCCGCGACCGGGTGTCGATACTGGCGAAGGACAACCACCCGGTCGTCGGAGTCGAGTGCGACAACCCCGACGGCGCCAGGGTGCACCACCACGTCACGGTCGACGGAGGTCTCAGCGTCGAGCACAACACGATCGGTGACCACACTCCACTTGGCACCGACGACGCGCTCGCGCCGGCTCGCTACCGGGAGCGAGCCAGCGAGATCGGTGACTTCAGGGAATTCAGACGGGTTGTTCACCGGCGCCGTCAGCTGACTACCGGCGTACTCTCGGGCACACCTGCTGCCGCAACCTCCGGCAGCTCTACCTGCTCAGGCTTGCGTGCGACGGCGGCGGCGACCAGCCCGGCAAAGAGCGGGTGTGCGCGCGTCGGTCGTGAGCGGAACTCCGGGTGCGCCTGCGTGGCCACGTAGTAGGGGTGCACCTCACGGGGCAGCTCGACAAACTCAACGAGCCGTCCGTCTGGCGAAGTACCGCTGATCCGCAGGCCCGCTTCCTCCAGTCGTTCGCGATACTCGTTGTTGACTTCAAACCGGTGCCGGTGACGCTCTTCGACGTACGGCGCACCATAGATCTCTCGGACGATGCTGTCGTCAGCTAGCTTCGCGGGGTACAGGCCCAGCCGCATGGTGCCGCCCATGTCACGCTCCCCCGCGACGACATCGCGCTGGTCGGCCATGGTGGCGATCACCGGGTATGGAGTGGAGTCGTCGAACTCCATGGAGTTGGCATCGACAAGGCCCGCCATGTTGCGGGCATACTCGATCACCATGCACTGAAGGCCCAGACAGAGTCCCAGCGTTGGGATGGAGTGTTCGCGGGCGTAGCGGAGCGCGCCCAGCTTTCCCTCGATGCCGCGCACTCCAAAGCCTCCGGGAACACAGATGGCGTCGACACCACTGAGTTGGCGAGCCGCGTCATCGGTCGTTGCGCACTCGTCGGAAGTCACCCAGCGGATGTTGACGCGGGCATCGTTAGCGAACCCTCCGGCCCGGAGCGCCTCCGTGACCGACAGGTACGCATCGGGGAGGTCGATGTACTTACCCACCAGCGCGACGGTCACCTCGTGCGCCGGCTTGTGAACCCGGCGCAGCAGGTCGTCCCAGTCAGTCCAGTCGACATCCCGGAAGGGCAGACCGAGCCTGCGGACGACGTAGGCGTCTAGCCCTTCGCTGTGCAGCACCTTCGGGATGTCGTAGATGCTCGGAGCGTCGACTGCTGCGACCACCGCTTCGTCGTCGACATCGCACATCAAGCCAACCTTGCGCTTGATCGAGGTGGGTACCGGCCGGTCAGCACGCAAGACGATCGCGTCAGGCTGAATACCAATGTTCCGTAGTGCCGCGACCGAGTGCTGAGTCGGTTTGGTCTTCAACTCACCCGATGGGCCGATGTAGGGCAGCAAGGAGACATGCACCACGAAGGTGTTGTCACGTCCGACCTCGTGCCGAACCTGGCGCACCGCCTCAAGGAATGGCAGCGACTCGATGTCACCGACGGTCCCACCGACCTCGGTGATGACAACGTCGACGTCGCTTCCGGCCATCCTGCGGATGCGGGCCTTGATCTCGTTCGTGATGTGCGGGATGACCTGAACGGTGTCGCCGAGGTACTCACCGCGCCGCTCCTTTGCGATGACAGCGGAGTAGACCTGGCCGGTCGTGACGTTCGCAGACCCGGCGAGCTCGCGGTCGAGAAAGCGTTCGTAGTGCCCGATGTCGAGGTCGGTCTCTGCGCCATCATCGGTGACGAAGACCTCGCCGTGCTGGAACGGGTTCATCGTTCCGGGGTCGACATTGAGGTAGGGGTCGAGCTTTTGCATCGTGACCCGGAGGCCACGGGCCTTGAGCAGGTTCCCCAGGCTCGAAGCGGTGAGGCCCTTGCCGAGACTGGACGCCACCCCACCGGTGACGAAGATGTGCTTGGTCATTTGCGCACCGGCCAAAGCGGGCTCCCGTGATCGTTCCCAGATGAAGTGCGGGCGGCTTGCGAGCACCGATCCACGGGACACCAGGGTATCAGCCTGCTTGGGCTCAGATCGTCCCGCCGCGCCCAGCGTCGGCACCCTCAGCCGGCTCAGCAGTCAGAACACCATCGTCGAGCTGCATGCAACGCACTACGACCGCGACAGCAACTGGGATCGCCACCGTCGCGGCCATCGCCGGGATGGCTACGCCCGAGTCGTTGACCAGCGCCCCGACGATGCCAAGGACCAGGACGGCAAAGAGCCCAGAGCGCAACGTCGGCACCCGAACAAACGTCCACGGGAGCAGCCCGCTCGGTCTGCGCACCAGGAAGGCCAAAAAGACCAGGACCAGCGGCACCATCAGGGTCAACACACTCGTGGTGAGTAGCGACAGGTTGGCCTCCATCTTCCGCTGGATGATTGAAGCCGCGTCCCCGGAGACCAGCGAGTCAACGAACCGCCCGAGGTGGGTCCGATCTGTGGCCGGACGCAGGTAGTCCAGGAAGGCGATAACACCAACGACCACGACGCCTGCGCCGAGAAGCCCGGCCAACCGCATCCAGGACATCCGGCGGCCCGTTGCCAGAATGCCCAGCGTCCCGAACGCGGGAACCAGGGCCAGGACCCCACCGAAGTCGCTGCCAAGGGACGGGGCTCCGTCGACAACGACAGCCAGCACCCCGACGATGGCGACCACGATCCCGGACGTGCGCGGTGATCGGCCGGACACGACTGCGGCGGTACCAAGCAGCGCCGCGGTGCCGAAAATGGCAAAGGCAAGATTTCCGAAGCCGACGAACCGACCGGCGACGATCGGCGAGTAGCCAGCCAGACTCGCCAGCTGCAACGGCGCCCCCGCCACGACATCGATCACGAGCACGATGGCCGTCGCTCCCGCGACGGCGCCGGCCGGACCGAACGGGTGACGCCGCCACGGTCCGGCGAACGCCACGGCCGTGAGTAGGGCTCCGGCGAGACTGATGGCAGCCAGCAGTGCCGGTACCGGTTGGCTCGCCTGCCACCAGGGCAGCACATTGGCGAGGTAGGTCGCGGCCGGCCCCGCTGCCGCAGCAACAGCGACAACGTGGGTGAAGCTGAGTACACGCGAACGAGTGCGGTCGCGTGGGTGGCGGCGCAAGATCAAGAAGGCTCCCACGTACAGCGCTGCCTGCACCAGCACGAGCACCCCGAAGAAGGGTGGGGTCAGCTGACCCTGGACGTCAGCCTGCTGCGCCAGTTCGCGGAACCAACCCACCCGGTCGTCGATTCCCGCTGCTGGCACCGCACGCATCGGTTGGTACGGCATCTCGCTCGGGATCTCGACACCGAGATAGCTCAGGACGGTCGGCGCGACATCGGAGAGTTGCACGAAGGGAGCTCGCCTCGTTGACCCACTCTGCAGGACACCGCTCGAATAGCCCGGCCCCTGAGCCAGCGCGACGTGCAGCTGAGGTCGCTCGTCGGGCAGGTCTGAGACGCCGAGCACGATCATCAGCGAACCGGGTGGTCGCATCTGGTTGATGTCCCCGACGATTTCATCGAATCCGGAAAGCTCGCCGAGTCGGCGTTCTGGCGACGGCTCCTCTGTCCCGACAACGAGGAGCGGACACTCGCGGACCGCTAGCGGGGTCAGTGCGATCGGCTCCGGCGTCCAGTGATCGACCCAGCCTTCACGGTCGGCCGCCCCCAAACCACTCCCGGGTCCAGCGGCGGCGGTACACCCACGGTCGATGCCGAGAGTGTCGCCGAGCGTCTGTCCGAGAAGGCCAGGAACGGCATCGAAGGCCAACCCGTCGTTGTCGGCCACGATGGCGTCCCAGCGGTCGACGTGAGCACTACCGTCATCGCCAGCCGTCATCGCAGGTACCGCCTGACACTCCCCATCAACCGGATCGTCAAGGACCGGATAGCGGGCCCGGTTGCCGGTCCCGAGCTGCACCCAACCGTCAGCTGGGCACGTACGCGATCGACCGGAGCGCGTGCTCATCTGCCCAATTGCGGAGTCGTCGAGCATCTCCCACAGATGTGGAGTCGCCTCCGGTGTGACATCGCTCCAACGCAGCCCCGGCATCCCGACGATGACGACCGACGCCGGCAATGGTTCTGCGCCTTGACCAGACGACGAGGTCACCTGCGGTACCTGCGCGGCCGCCGACGACGAGATCAGCGCCGCCAGGATGGCGGCCCCTACGAGGGCGAGTGTCCAACGCCTCATGAACGCCTCGACATGCGGCCGCGGAGCGCTGAACGCTCGAGACTGAGGTAGTGCGCGAGGACCTGGTCGACAACGGCATCCTCGTCAGGCCAACCGGCGGCGCGAGTGAGAGCCCGCTTGGCACGCGTCGAGGCTTCGGTCGGGTGGTCAAGTACCTCCGCCAGCGCTCCTGCCAGCGCCGGCACGTCACCCGCTGCCACCAAAAGGGCGTCATCACCGACCAGCTCCGGAACACCGCCGACTGCAGTCGCGACTACCGGCAGACCCACCTGCATCGCCTCCTGGACCACCAGCGCCCGTGCCTCCCAGACGCTGGCCAGCGCCAGCACATCTGCAGCGCCGAGCAGGTCGGCAACGTCGCGACGTCTGCCGAGAAACTGGGCGGCAACTCCCTCCTCGATGATCAACTCCCTCAGGGATGCCTCATCGGGGCCGTCACCGGCAACGACGAGCACCGGCCGCGGCGCTCGCTTCTGCAGTTTCGCCATGGCCGCAACCAACGTCGGGTAGTCCTTCTGGGGGTGCAACCGACCAACGGCAAGCACGAGTGGCGCATCGGCAACGCCGAGCTCCTCACGGACCTGGTCACGGGTACGTGTCGGCTGGCTTAGTCTGGGTGCGGCCACCGGGCCGAGGACGGCGCGCCCTCCAGCGGCGGTCGCCGTCTCTACGAGGTCAGCCGATGCGCCCAGCGAGAGCGTCGCCCCGCGCGCCACCGCTGCCTCGACGCGGTGCATCAGGTCACCTTTCAGACCGCCGGCAAGCACCTGGTTGTGCCAGGTAACGACGAGCGGAACGTCGGCCCTTCGGACGCCGGCAACGGGCCACCCGCGCCCGGCACCGGCGCTGAGTGCCACGATCCCCGCCCGAAAGCCGTGCGCATGAACGACGTCAGCGCCTCTGACCCAACGGGCAAGGGACCGAGCAACAGCGAGATCGCGTGGCGAGGGAGTGACACCGATCGGAGCCGCTACGAACCGTGCGCCGACCTCGGTGAACGAGAAGGTGGCCTCAGTCTCCTTCGGACCGGCGACGACAACCCGGTGACCACGTCCGACGAGCCCGGCAGCCAGCGAGCGGACGTGCTGCCCGATACCCCCCGTGCTGGTCCCCAGCACGATGAGTACCCGCAACCCGGGGTCGGTCATCATTGGCCGTCACCGGCTCGCGAGCGCACCCGCAGAAGGGTACGGACTGAAGCTGGGTCGGCCAGAGCTGCCGCCCCGCCGACGATGACAACGGCCGCGCAACCGGCCGCCAGGACCTGGAGTATGGCCACCCAAACCGACGATCCACCGGACCCTCCTGAGAGGAGAGCGTTTCCGACCAAGCCAACGCAAAGCGCGGCAACCGCAGATACAAGGCCGACCCGCAGAACTCCGGTGAGCGCGCTCGACCCGGCGTCGCGCCGAAGCGCCAGCAGCAGCACGCCGGCCCCGACCACGAGTCCACCGCTGAACCCGAGACCGATGGCACGGGCGACCTCAGGAGCCCCCTCGGCCCGCAGGACCAACAGCCAGGCAGCCAAGATCCCGAGTCCCCAGCCGACGGCGGTACCCCAGGCAGCCGTCGGGGCCCGGTGCCGCGCGGCTAGGACGCGCACCAGGTGACCATGGACGCCAAAGCCGAGGACCCCGACCGAGAGCGCGGTCAGGAGTGCTGCCAGCTCGGGGACTCCCCCGCCACCGGGGACGCCCTCGACGATGACAGCTGCCAGCGGTTCAGCGGCCGCAGCCAGCCCGGCCGCTCCGACCGCCGATGCCACGAACACCGCGCGCACGCTCTGGGCCGTCGTTCGGGCCGAAGCGGCATGGTCGCCACGCTCATGCAGGGCGGACAGGCGAGGAAAGGTGCTGGTCGCGATCGGCAGGACGAGGATCGACCAGGGCAACAGGAAGAGCGTCCAACCGAGGACGAAGACCAGGGCGCTCCCCTCAGCGCCGTAGACGTTGCTCCAGCGGATCGCACCCGCGTAGCCGATCCACTGCACCCCAACGACCACAGCACCGCTCAACGCAAGCGTGCGCGCCTGCGCCGAGCGCCCAGCGGGGAAGTGAAGCGACGGCTTGACGACGAGACCGGCACGGGCCAGCGCCGGAACTTGCACCGCCAGAAGGGCGATGACTCCCAGGGTGGTTCCGCCAGCGAGCACGAGAAACTCCGCGTCGCTCAATTCGACGAGCGAGCCGCGGTCATCGCCTGCCATCTCTGCATAGACCAAGTAGCTCGCGATCACCACCAGGCTGGAGACGGCCGGGGCCACCGCAGGAGCGAAGAATCGATGGTGCGCCTGGAGCGCCCCTTGGGCCACCACCGTCGCGCCGTAGATGGGGATCTGCAACAAGAAGACCCAGAGCATGTCCCGCGCGACCGTTGGCGCCTCGGGGCCGCACCCGTTGGCTGGGCCAAGCATGACCTGAACCACCCAGGTCGAGGCGAGGTACATCAACGCCGTGATCGGCACCAGCAAGACCAGTGCCCACCCATGGAGGGCAGCCACCATGGCCCGAACGCGGGTCGGATCAGACTCTCGGGCGCCGGCCACCAGCGGCACCACCACGGCAACAAGGGCACCTCCGACCACTAGCTCGTAGACGATGTTGGGGACGGCATTCGCCGTTGCGTAGACATCCCCAAGGCACGTGGTCCCGACGGTCTGCGCCAACACGACGAATCGCAGTAGGCCGATGATCCTTGCGACGACGGTCACCCCGGCGATCATCAGCGCAGCGCTGACGAGTCCGGCGCCGTGCGAGCCGGCCGCCCGTGGCTCCGGCTGCGGGTGTTCCGGCGCGGTCATCGGCTGGCGGGCGGGCTCGGACTCCGGCCCATGCCATCGAGCTCACGCAGAACGGGAGTCCTCTCGATCACCTGCGAGAAGCTGACCCGCTCGCTGGCGAGGGTCAAGCCAACCAGTGCTGCCACGGTGCCCAGTAGCGCCCGACGGCTCGAGGAAGCTGCCACTGCAACACCCCACGCCGCACCGAGGGCATTCGCGCCGGTATCGCCCAACATCGACCGCTCACCGAGATCGTCTGGAAGAAGCGCCGCAGCCGCCATCACCGGCCCGGTCAGCACCGCGCCGGCCGAGCCACCGCTGAGCACCGGTCCGGCTGACGCTGCCAGGAAGACCTTGGTGGCGCGCCCTGGTCGTAGGTCGAACAGGTTCGCCAGGTTGGCGCTCCCGGCGACCACTGCGCCGGCTAGTGCCGCATCGAGAACGCCACCTCGCCCGCGCCGAGCTAGTGCACCGGCAACGAGCCCGGTGACACCGAGTCCGACCAGCTTGACGGTGCCCGTCGTGACCTCGCCATTACGCAAGGCGGCCAGATGGCCTCGCAGCCCCTTGACGTCGGTGGCGCCGGTGAGGTCGTCGACCATCCCCAGTGCCGATGCCCCGCCAACGGCGAGTGCCGATGCGGCCCGCACTGACGCGGGAAGCCCGGGCGCGGTGACGACACCAGCGAGGGATCCGAGCGATACAGCAGGGCCCTGTGCCAGCGTGAGGGTCTGGCCGCGATGGTTCGTGCGCTGCCACCGCTCTGACGACGCCCCGACGCTGACCTGTTCGTAGACCCGCTTGCTCACGAGTGCAGCCGACGCCGCACTAAGCACCCGACCAATCATGGGTCAGCCCCTAGGGAGCGGATCGGGCGCCGGACCGTCTGACCCTTCGCCGGTGCCGTAGTGGCCAACGCCTCCGGCGACCTGCTCGGCCAGGGCCAGGACCGTTACGGTCACCCCGTTGACGGTGTCGACCCGGTCTTCGGAGGACACGACACCATCGGCCTCTGACCCACGAAGGACACCAACGACACCTTCGGCCTGGTCGCTGCCGAGCGGGGCAGTCAGAACAGTTCCGACGCCAACGTCATCGAATGCGGTGAGCAGTGGCATAACTGCCAAGTCAGCGTTGGGCACAACACCGGCGGGTCCGATGACGATGGCGGTGTCTCCGCGGATTACCTCGTCTTCGTCTGCGGAGATGAACCCCTCGTTTTCGAACGCCGCGAGTACGGCGATGGAGTCGGAGGAGGGTTCCCCGACCGCGCGACCGCCTGGGGTCAACAGCGCATCTGCCAGTACCTCGCTGGCCAGTTGGTACGGGTCTTCATCTCGCCCACCACGCGCGAGCGTCTCGGCCACCCGACCGAGGATCTCGCTCTGCTCGGGGTCGCTCCATGCCGACTCGATCGTGATTCGCTCGCCGACTGATCCACCGGCAGCTGCCACAACGTCTTCGACCGCATCTACCTGGTCACCGTCGACGTCGGGAAGCACCACAACTGTCGTGATGTGCGCGGCCAGCAGTCCATCGACGAGGACTGGTTGAGAGAGCTCGGCGAACTGCTCGGACGAGGCGATCTCTTCCCGCAGCGCCGACACTTCGCTCTGCAGATCGACCTTCTCCTGGGCCAACTGCTGGGTCCGGTCCTCAAGGAACCCGCTGATGTCGTCCTTGAGAGGTCCTGACCCCAGGACAATGCCAACGGCAAGGGCCATGAAGATCGCCACGATGGAGACGATGTGGTAGCGAAAGTCGATCACGAGTCGGTCCGTTCCTTCAGTCGACGCATGAGGATCCCGGTCACCCGGTCACCCAGAACACCAGGTCATGCCACCAGGACCCGACGAGGTCGAAGAAGCTCCGTCCAGCCGTCGTAGACGCCATGGCCGCAACGAGTGCAGACATCCCAGCCGCAACCAGGAGCAGCAGCTGTCCGGTGGATATACGACTGCGGTAGAGACGGCTGACACCCTTGGCATCGATCAGCTTGCCGCCGACGCGCAGTCGCGTCAGGAAGGTACTCGCCATCCCGGCACGGCCCTTGTCGAGAAACTCGACCAGTGTCACGTGACTGCCCACAGCAACGATCAGGCTCGCACCCTTGTCGTCAGCCAGCAGCATCGCAACATCCTCGCTGGTACCGGTGGCCGGGAACACGATCGGATCTACACCGAGCGACTCAACACGTTCAAGACCTGGGGCGCGTCCGTCGCGGTAGGCGTGAACCACGACCTCGGCCCCGGCGCTGAGTGCCTCGTCGGAGACCGAGTCCATATCGCCGACGATGAGGTCGGGTCGGTAGCCCATCTCGAGAAGGGCGTCGGCGCCACCATCGACGCCGATCAACACCGGCCGGTGCTCCCGGATGTATGGCCGCAACGTCTGCAGGTCCTCTTTGTAGTGGTAACCGCGCACGACGATCAGAACGTGCCGTCCGTCGATCTCGGTTGCGATGTCGGGGACCCCCACCCCATCGATGAGTAGGTCGCGCTCCTGTCGGAGGTACTCCATCGTGTTGCTGGCGAAAGCCTCCAACTGGACGGCGAGGCCGGCCCGCGCCTCATCCATCGACTTCTCGACCATGGCGGCATCGAGCAGCTGCCCTTCGGCCACCACCGCTCCGTCATGGAGCAGCCGGTCGCCGTCCAGCACGACCGGGTCACCGTCGTTGAGGCGGCCGAAGACGTCGGGACCAACGGCGTCCAGAAGTGGGATCCCGGCCTCGACGAGGATCTCCGGTCCGAGGTTCGGGTAGCGACCGCTGATGCTGGCCGAAGCGTTGACAACCGCCGAGGGTTCGCAGGCAACCAGGCCCTCTGCTGCGACCCGATCGATGTCCAGGTGGTCGATCACCGCAACCTCGCCAGGCTTGAGGCGTTTGGTGAGGTCTTTGGTGCGCTTGTCCATGCGGACCAGACCTCGTGGCTCAGGCCCGGAATCCTGGCTCGAGCGGCGGAGCAGGGACAGTCGCATCCGGCCATCTTGCCAGAGCACCGGGAGTGAGCCGGCAAACGCGCTGGTCCGCTTAGCGACTCATCGCTGGAGGAGAAGGGCGTCGACTCCGATTGTCGGGCGCGCTTTGCCGGAGCCGTTGACGATGGCCAGCGTGCTCTTCCTGCCGAGCGGCAGCTTTCCGGTCCAGACGACGCGTCCGCTGTGTCGCTTGGCGGAGTACAGGCTCACCGTGTCGACGAGGTGCCCGTTGAGCAGCACATCAGCGCGCCCGCGGGTAGGCCCGGTAGTCGCGACCCAGGCGATCGAACGACCCTCCGCTGTGACCTTCAGTCGATCCCCCACCCTCGTGCTGAGCCACTCAGAACCGTCGATGGCTCCGCTCGCTGCCTGCCGGCGCCAACCGTCGGAGAGGGCGATCTGGCTCCAGGGAACAGCCGAGACGTAACCATCACGAACAGTGTGCGTCGTGCGACCGACCCCGTCGTAGAGCCAGAGTCGCCAGGCAACTGAGGACTCCGGTGCAACAGTGAAGTCATAGCTCGTCCGTTGGGCGCCAGTGGTGTAGCAGCAGTCCGCTCCAGGTCCGATTCGCACCTGGGAAAGCCCGGTGCCCACGTCAGTACCTGTCCAGGTGTAGCGCATCGGGTAACCGTCGTCGGTCACCTTTCCGCGCCTAAGCATCAACAACGGAAACGAGGTGAACGTCGGGGAGACCGTGTCGACGATGACGTCCAGGGTGTGTGTTGCTGCCTGCCGGTTCCCCGCAGCGTCCAACGCAGCGACACCTACGACGTGGCTCCCCTCGGGCACCTCGACTCTCTTGGTGATCGTGGAGTACGCCTCGACACCTGCCACCACACGAACGACGACACCGTCGACCGTCATCTCGTAGGACACGGCCGAGGTCTCGTCGATTGTGGCCTGCCACGAGACATAGATGTTGTTGTAGGGCGTCGCGACTGAGTAGCCGGTCTGGTAGTCGCCAGCATCGGCAACGATGTCGAACGGGGCCGGCGCCGTGGTGTCGCCACCGGCCAGGGCGGGAGCAGTGCCGACAACGGACGTACTGAGCGCGGTGAGTACGGAGATCAGGGCGAACGAGACAGCCGCAACCCTGCGACGTGCCCAACGACCGACCATCGGATGCCCCCCTCGGGCCTGCCCGTGACGCCCCCTCGACGACACCGACATCACCCATGGTCTGAGGCTCCCCAGCCGCACACAGGCAGATAACGGGCAGTGCACCCGAATGGACCAGTAGGCGCACCCCGGTGGCCCTGCCCACCCTGCCGGCGTTGCTGGCTACCGGGCGCTACCTGGCAGCGCGTGCCACGGCGAGTAGCTCCTCGGCGTGAGCCTGGCCACTGCTGGAGTCGGCAAGTCCGGCCAGCATTCGGGTGAGCTCCTTGACTCTCGCCTCGTCGTCGAGCTCGTGCAGACCACTGGACGTGACATCGCCAGCTGTCGACTTGTGCACCACCCAGTGCTGGTCGGCGAACGCGGCCACCTGTGGCAGATGAGTCACCACGAGCACTTGGCGGCTACGACCGAGCTGACCGAGCCGGCGTCCCACCTCAACGGCCGCGGCCCCTCCGACCCCGGCGTCAACCTCGTCGAACACCAGCGTGGCAACCGGGTCGGCGTCGGCAAGTACCACTTCGAGCGCCAGCATGACCCGCGACAGCTCGCCGCCGCTCGCACCCCGCTGGACGGGAGTGAAGCTACCGCCGCGGTGTGGACGCAGGAGATAGGCGATCTCATCGAGCCCGGCCCGGGCAGGTTCGGTCCCTTGCCGCACCTCAACCATCAGTTCGGCATCGGGCATAGCCAAGGCGGCCAGCTCAGCAGTCACAGCGGCAGACAACCGCGCTGCCGCTGCCGTGCGCTCGTCGCTCAGGTGTCCGGCTCGCCGGTGCCAGGCGACGGTGGCGGCATCAATGGCCGCATCGAGCTCGGCCAGCCGATCGTCGGTTCCGACCACCGATGCCAGGCGCTGCTCGGCATCAGCTGCCCAAGCCAGGACGTCGGAGAGCCCAGGACCGTACTTACGCATCAAAGCTGTCAGGGCAGACCGACGATCCTGCAGCTCAGCGAGACGCGCTGGGTCTGCCTCGACCGCGTTGCCATACCCGTTCAAGTCGCTGGCCAGATCGGCAACCAGATAGGTCGCGTCTGCCAGCCGTCCAGCGACTTCGTCCAGATGGGCGTCGTGTTGCCGCACCAGGTCGAGCATCCGCTGGAGGTCGGCGAGCCGGACAACGACGGCACGGTCGTCGTCGGAGAGCGCTGCGGCAACAGTGAGAGCCGCCTGCTTCAGCTCAACGGCATGGGCCAGCCGCTCGTCCTCGCTCCGGAGTGCAGCATCCTCACCGTCCACCGGTGCGACGGCGGTGATCTCGGTGAGGCCGAAGCGCAGCGCATCCGCTTCTCGCAGTCGTTCCAACCGATGCCCCTGGAGATCGGCTCGTTCGTCTTCGAGCGCTCGAAGCTCGCCAAACCCACGTCCGACCTCGTCAACAAGCGGGACCAGATCTCCGAACCGGTCGAGCAGGTCACGCTGCATCGCCGGCACAGCCAGGTGACCCTGGTCATGCTGTCCATGGATCGCGATGAGCTCGGCGCCGATTTCACCAAGAAGCCCAATTGGCACCGCAGCGCCACCGAGCGCGGCTCGCGAACGACCACCAGCAGCGATCGTGCGGACTGCAGTGAGCGTCTCCTCATCGAGCTCCCCGCCGGCGTCGCGGACTCGCTCGGACACCACACCCTGCGGGTCAACCATGACGTGCGCGGTGACCTGAGCACGTGACACCCCCGCTCTGACGAGCTCGGCCGTCGCCCGTTGGCCGAGAAGGAGCTGCAGGCTCGTCACGACCATGGTCTTCCCGGCCCCTGTTTCACCGGTGAGCACCGTGAGCCCAGGCTGCAGATCGAGTTCTGCAGACTCGATCACGCCAAGACCAGAAAGGCTCAGTGATGTGATCACTGCCCGCTCTCGACCTCCGGCGCACCGTCGAGTCGAGACCCGCCCCTGTCAACGGTCCAGCCCTGCACGGGAAGGCCGAACTTGGCAACCAGCCGCTCGGTGAACGGTGTCTTCTCCAGTCGGGCCAACAAGACCGGCTGGTCGCTTCGACGCACCGAGACCCGCGACCCAGGCGGGAGGTCCAGCCCTCGGCGACCGTCGGCTGACAGTACGGCTGGAGCGCTCATGGGCAGCAGGTCGATCCGAATCACCGATGTCGGCGCGATCACCAATGGCCTGGCGAACAGAGCGTGAGCTGAGAGCGGGACCAACAGCAGCGCGTCAACGTCCGGCCAGACCACCGGCCCCCCTGCGGAGAACGCATAAGCCGTTGAGCCAGTTGGCGTTGCACAGACCACGCCGTCACAACCCCACCGCGACAACCGTCGGCCGTCGACCTCGACACCCACCTCGATCATCCGCGACCGGGCTGCCTTCTCGACAGCGATCTCGTTCAGTGCCCAGTGACGGTTCTGGATCTGGCCGTCGATCTCGATCTCTACTTCGACGGCCACCCGTGGTTCGACGGAGTAGTCACGGGCGACGATCTGCTCAGCCACCCGGTCCAAGTCATGCTGCTCGGCCTCGGCCAAGAACCCCACTCGACCCACATTGATCCCGAGCAGCGGGGTACGTCCGGCACGCGCCAACTCCGCTCCCCGCAAGATCGTGCCGTCACCCCCAACGACCACGACCAGTTCGACTGCCTCTTCCCCGCTCCACGAGTCGATCCCCGAGATGGCCAGCTCCGCTGCTTCGGCAGCCGGGGCCACGACGGTGATCCCTTCACTCTGGAGCCGGGTCACCAGTAGCCGGGCCGTCTCGCTCGCCGACGAACGCCCAGTGTGCGTGACGAGCAGGATCTGACGCCTCTCCTCCGTCACGTCGGCCCCTCCTCGATCGCTTGGTCCACCGCCGCCGGGTCCAACGGGAGTGCACCTCGGCGTAGCCACAAAAAGTACTCGACGTTACCTGCCGGTCCAGGCAACGGGCTCGCGGTGACGCCCTTCGCTCCCCAGCCAGCACGCTCGGCCTCGTGCCCGACGCTGAGAACCGCCTCGCGGCGAAGCCCACCATCACGCACCACACCCCCGGAAGGAAGCGCCTCCCGTCCTACCTCGAACTGCGGTTTGACCATCAGCAGCAGATCGGCCGCCGGGGTCGTCACCGCCCCGAACGCCGGAAGCACCAGCCGCAGTGAGATGAACGAGAGGTCGGCCACCAGAAGGTCAACCGGCCCGTCCGTCAGCTCGAGGGTGAGGTCGCGGACATTGGTGCGGTCACGGATTAGGACGCGCGGATCCTGCTGAAGGCGCCAAACCAGCTGCCCGTATCCGACATCAACGGCAATGACCGAGGCCGCTCCCTTCCGCAGCAGCACGTCGGTGAATCCCCCGGTGCTGGCACCGGCGTCAAGGCATCGTCGGTCGGCAATCACCAGACCACCCGGTACGAAGACCTCAAGGGCGCCGAGCAGCTTGGTTGCTCCGCGCGAGGCATAGGGCGCCTCACCCTCTGGTTCGGTGACCACGAGCGCAGCAGCTGCCTCTACCTGGGTGGCCACCTTGTGCGCCACAGCGCCGCCCACCGTTACCTGGCCGCCGGCCACCAGGTCGGCCGCGTGCTGCCGGGAGCGGGCAAGACCTCGCCGCACCAACTCACTGTCGAGCCGTCGACGGACCATCGGGTGCCGTCGGTGGTCAGTCAGTTCCGGGCGACTCGCCGGGTGTAGCACCCTGCGTGACGACCGGGCCGGTCATCGTCTCCGCGAGCTCGCCGAGCACCTGATCGAAGATCTCTGCGTGGTCGGCCACCGGGCGCTCGGTGAGGCGCTCGAGAGGCTGCAGGGCCCGGTCAACCTCGGTTGACCCCGTCGAAACCATCCCGAGGTCGAGCTCAGATTGGGCCGCCTCCTCAGAGGTGAGGTCAGCCTCGGCCGCGGGCTCGGACGCACGGCCGAGCGGATCGGCATCGTCTGGGGTCATGACGTCAACTCCCTGCAAGACTGTGTTTGTCGGGGTCAGTCGGGGTCAACGGTCACGCTAGCGGCTTGGGGTACCGAGCCCGCGCCCGGAGGGTGGCTCTGAGCCGCAAAACACCGAACCGTGCTGCCGCCAGTCGAAGGCACCGCACCATCAATGGGCGCGGCGCTCGCGGATAGCTCGACGAACCTCGACGTCGTACCGGCTCCTTGCACCGCCCTGTGCCTGCCAGAATCTGCGCCGAATGGCTCCATCGACGGTGATCAGGTCGCCGTCCCCCCACCTGACCACCTTGCGCCGGAGCGCTGCGCCCCATGCCGAGCACTCGATGGTGTCCACCGAGGCGACCCGTCCGCCGGCCTGCCCGCGTCGATGACTCGGTGGTCGGGACACCACCAGCCGGAAGGTGACGACGGCATCCCCGCTTGGGAGGAGTCTCTCGATCGGCGAGGCGGCGAGGCGGCCACGTAGGCGGATCTCGTTCACATGCTCACTTCCCAGGTACTCATCTTCGGTGGCCGCCGACCCTTCTGTCGCCTGCTTCCCTACTCGTGTCACAGTGCCTCGTGTCACAGTGCCCTCCCATGTGCCTCAGTACTGCTCCGGTGGCTCCGGCAGTGCCACCGTGCCGCACGACCGGAACGCGCCAGCCACCGAGCCGTTCCCGTTGTGCACGACGGTCGGTCTGTACAGCTGTGGACCGACCGGGCACCGTCGATACCGAAATCCATCAGGGGCGGTAGCCATGCGATAGGCTTTTTCCCACTAACTTTGTCGGGAAGGTCTCCGTCGGGCCAGCATCGCGGGTGGAGAGGGAAGCTGCATGGACACCACGGTCGACCTCTTCGGTGGCTTCTCCCTTGACGTCGGGCTCGTGGTCGCCGGGATCATTGTCGGCTTCGTGGTCGGGCTCACCGGCATGGGTGGTGGGGCCCTGATGACCCCCATCCTCATTCTCTTCTTCGGGATCGATCCCCTTACGGCAGTCAGCAGCGACCTCGTCGTCTCGCTCTTCATGAAGCCCGTCGGTGCTGCGGTTCACCTACGCCGTGGGACGGTCAACCTCACGCTCGTCAAGTGGTTGGTGATTGGTTCGGTCCCAGCAGCCATCACCGGAGTTCTGATCATCACCTCCATCGGCGACAGCGAGACCGTCGCCGAGATCATCAAGCTGGCACTCGGCGTCTCCCTGCTGCTCTCGGTGGCGACGATGATCGGCAAGGCAACCGTCTCGCTGCGGCAGTACTACCGCGACCGCGCCGCTGGGATCGTCGGCGAGACGGGAAACTCGGTCTTCGGGATCACGGTCAAGCCCATTCCCACACTGCTCATCGGCGCCATCGGCGGAGTCGTGGTTGGCATGACGTCAGTCGGCTCAGGGTCGCTGATCATCGTTGGCCTGCTGCTGCTCTACCCCTCCCTGCGAGCCGGCGGGCTCGTCGGGACCGACCTGGTCCAGGCCGTCCCGCTGGTCGGCGCCGCGGCGCTGACTTACATCATCCTCGGCGAGTTCCAGGGAGCGACCACCATCGCACTCCTGATCGGCGCGCTCCCCGGCGTCTACCTCGGCGCCCGGGTCTCCTCGCGCGGGCAGGCCGGCATCATCCGGCGCGCTCTGGTCCTGGTCCTCTTCGCCAGTGGTCTCAAACTTGTCGGTGTCTCACCGATCGGCGTCGGGATCGCAGCACTGGCGCTCGTCCTGTTTGGTCCGATCGCCTGGACCGTCGTACGCAGCACCGAAGGCTTCCAACACCGTCCTCAGCGCGATCCGAATGTCCCGTTCTGGCGTCTGGTCTGGGCGTCGGCGTCGGGGGTCCCGCCCCGCTACCAAGGGGAGTCGATCACCGACGACCCCAAACCGGAGTGGGGCAAAGAGAAGTCGGCTGCCGACCCGCTCTAGCTGCACAGAAGACCGAACTACTCCTCGCCATCACCAGCTGTGCCGGCGGCGCGAGCTGATGCATCGGTAACCGCGCCCGTATCGGCGGCAGCCACCATGGTGAACCACTTTGCTGCCTCGTCCGCACGGCCAGCGTGCTCGAGCATGTCGGCATAGGCGTACCGCAGCCGTAAGACCGACAGATCACCGACCCCAGAACGCAGTCCGGGGTCAGCCTCGAGGTGCTGTAGGGCGGCATCGTGCTGTCCTAGGTCGGACCTGGCTCCGGCCACAACAATGCGTAGCTCTCTCGCCACGTCCGGGGGGAGCCCCTTGGCCTCTGGCGTGGCCGCCAGGTCGATCGCCCGTTCGGGGCGCCCCAACCCGCGCTCACAGTCGGCCATCAGCGGTAGGTGGGATTGGTCACCGCTGAGCCGGCGGTATGCCCTGAGCTCAGTCAAGGCAGTGTCGAAGTCGCCGCAGGCATAGGCAGTGAGGGCACTGGCCTCACGCACCACGGCAACGCGCGAGGCCAGCCGCCTGGCAACCGCGGCATGGGCGCGAGCGGCCTCTGGATCGGTGTCGACCAAGATTCCAGCCATCGCCAGATGGCCACCCACTCGCTCGGCCATCTCCTTGGGCAGCGAGCGCAGCTCGCCCCTCGCCTCGCGATCGAGATCCTGCCAGCTGACGTCGTCGGGGATCTCCGGCTCAACCGGCCGATTCGAACCCTGACGCCGATCATCGGTGCGCCCTGACCCTGAAGCTGCGGCACGTCGCGGTGGGCGACGGCCAGACGATCGCGGGGACTCCGAAGAGTCGGACATCATTGCTCCCTGGGGGGTCAGCCTGATCTGGTGACAACATCTGGACATGCGACGAGGGGCCACCATAGGTGACCCCTCGTCGAAAGAATGTCCGGCGGCGTCCTACTCTCCCACGCAGTCTCCCACGCAGTACCATCGGCGCTGAAGGGCTTAGCTTCCGGGTTCGGAATGGGACCGGGCGTTTCCCCTTCGCTATGGCCACCGAAACTCTATGGAGTTGTTCGGGGCTCCGAGTGAATCGGAGCAGCCGACCGCAACTCAAGAACCGCACAGTGGACGCTTACACACGCAAATCTTTGTTATTGGTTAAGTCCTCGGCCTATTAGTACCGGTCGGCTACATGCGTTGCCGCACTTCCACCTCCGGCCTATCAACCCAGTGGTCTACTGGGGGCCTTACCAGGTTAACCCTGTGGGAGATCTCATCTTGAAGCAGGCTTCCCGCTTAGATGCTTTCAGCGGTTATCCCTTCCGAACGTAGCTAATCAGCAGTGCTCTTGGCAGAACAACTGACACACCAGAGGTTCGTCCGTCCCGGTCCTCTCGTACTAGGGACAGCCCTTCTCAAATCTCCTGCGCACACGGCGGATAGGGACCGAACTGTCTCACGACGTTCTAAACCCAGCTCGCGTACCGCTTTAATGGGCGAACAGCCCAACCCTTGGGACCTACTCCAGCCCCAGGATGCGACGAGCCGACATCGAGGTGCCAAACCATCCCGTCGATATGGACTCTTGGGGAAGATCAGCCTGTTATCCCCGGGGTACCTTTTAT
>JANLWJ010000456.1:0-4726 GCA_031364455.1 Actinomycetes bacterium
GCCGGCGGGCAGTGAGGCGCTCCTCCTGCGGGTGGCGCGCGCACTGGAGACGAGCCTCGGCCTGCTCGACGACGGCGCCCTCGTCCCGCCGTTGTGACCCTGCCTAGCTGCGCAGGTGCAGCTGGCGTGCCGCCTCCGACACCGAGCCCGACAGTGAGGGGTAGATGGTGAAGGCGTCGGCCACCTGGTCGACGTTCAACCCCAGTCGCACCGCGAGTGACACCGGGTAGATCAGCTCGCTGGCGCGGGGTGCAACCACGACTCCCCCAATGACGATGCCGGTGCCGACGCGGCAGAAGAGTTTGACGAATCCGTCGTGGAACTCCTGCATCTTCGCCCGAGCGTTCGTGGCCAGCGGCAGCTTCACCTGCGCCGCGTTCACCTCGCCGCTGTCGATCTGTCGCTGGGTGACGCCGACGGTCGCAATCTCGGGGTCGGTGAACACATTGCTCGAGACGACCGAGAGGTCGAGAGGCTGGACGGCTTCGCCGAGAGCGTGCTTCATGGCGATCCGACCCTGCATGGCGGCTACGGAGGCAAGCATCAGGACGCCGGTGCAGTCGCCGGCGGCGTAGACCCCGCGGCCGCTCGTCCGAGAGACCCTGTCGATCTTGATGAAACCTCCGTCATCTACATCGACCCCGGACTCCTTGAGCCCGATCCCCTCGGTGTTGGGCAGCGACCCCACCGCCATCAGCACGTGCGACCCGAGCACCGTGCGGCCATCCTTGAGCTCGACCGCGACGCCGGCATCGGTGCGCGACGCCGACACTGCCCGCGACTGCGACAGCACCTTCATGCCCCGCCGTTCGAAGACCTCTTCGAGAACCAACGCCGCATCGGCGTCTTCGCCCGGCAGCACTCGGTCGCGGGACGAAACTAGCGTTACCTGCGAGCCAAGTGCCTGGTAGGCGCCGGCGAACTCTGCCCCCGTGACGCCGGAACCGACCACGATCAGCTCGGCGGGCAGCTCGCTCAGGTCGTAGAGCTGTGTCCAACTGAGGATGCGCTCACCATCGGGGCGGGCGGATGCGAGCTCGCGCGGGTGGGCGCCGGTGGCGAGCAGAACGGCGTCGGCGTCCAGCACCTCCGTCCCACCGTCGGCCAGATCAGCCACCACCCGGTCAGGCCCATCCAGACGTCCGGATCCGCGCAGCACGCGGACACCGTCAGCCTCCAGGTGGGCCCCGATGTCGGCGGACTGAGCCGTCGCCAACGACTTCAGCCGGTCGTTGACGACGGCAAGGTCGACGCCGACCTTGCCGTCAAAGCGGACGCCGAGAGCCCGGGAGTCGTTCACCTCGTCCATGACGTCGGCGACGGTGATGAGGGCCTTGCTCGGCACGACGTCGGTCAGCACCGCCGACCCGCCGAGCCCGTCGCGGTCGACGAGGGTGACCTCGGCTCCGACCTGGGCAGCCACCAGCGCCGCCTCGTAGCCCCCAGGGCCACCACCGATGATCACCATTTTCGCCACGGCCGACATTCTGGTGCACAGATCACCTGAACCTTCCGGCGCGGCCCCTACGCTCGTCGCCATGGCCCTCTACGCCGCCTACGGCAGCAACATGGATCCGCGGCAGATGGCCGATCGTGCGCCCCACTCCCCCATGGCGGGCACCGGGTGGCTCGACGGGTGGCGGCTGACCTTCGGGGGCGAAGACCTCGGCTGGGAGGGCGCCTTGGCCACCGTGGTTGAGGAGGCGGGAACCCAGGTGTTCGCGGTCCTCTACGACCTCACCGAGCTCGACGAGCACGCGCTCGACGCCTGGGAGGGGGCCCTCGGCGTCTACGACAAGATCCGGGTCAGGATCTCGACCCTGGACGGCGACAAGCTCGCCTGGTTATACGTGCTCAACGCCTACGAGGGCGGCCTCCCTTCCGCCCGGTACCTGGGGATCATGGCCGACGCAGCTGAGCATGCCGGAGCCCCCGACGACTACGTCCGCGACCTGCGGACCAGGGCCTGCCGCAACATCGGGCCGTGATCGGGGACAGTTCGGACTCAACCTTCGTCCGCTTTCGCCCGATAGGCACACCATGGGAGTTGCACCGCGTGACGACGTCCGCATCATCAGGCCAGCCGCCATCCTCGACGAGCGGGCGGCTAACCGCGTCCTAGACGAGCTGAAGCGCCTCGACATCAGCTCTGGCGGCGTCTGGAACGCCACCTCGTCGCTGTGGCAGCGCTACGACGCGCCCTGGGACGGAGTGGGCGGCACCCGTGGCAACGCGCGACTGCTCGGATCTATCGCCGTCATGTACGACGCCCCGAACCGCCACCAGATCACGATCTACAAGGTGACCGTGACGCCCTACGGCCTCGAGAGCAGCTGGAGCGTTGAGTCGCTGGTCGACGATGCACTGACCTGGGCGGGCCTCACGCTCGCAACCTGCCCGCGTGCTGAACTCGGTGACCCGCCACGTCGGGACCCCTTCAAGTCGGCTGGCATGGTCGGCGCTCCGCCCAATATCTAGGGCAGCACCGCCACCTGAGCCTTCTAGCGTCGCGCGACTTCTAGTGTCGCACCTGCGCGAGATCGAGCAGCGCAACGGCTGCCAGCATGCGCACTCCCACATCGATAGCGCGCTCGTCGACGTCGAACGTTCCCTGATGCAGGTCGCCACCGCCGAGCGTCCCCGGCACCTGAACTCCCAGCCGGAAGAGCGCTCCAGGAACATGCGGTAGGTACCACGCGAAATCCTCGCCGCCCAGACTCTGCTCGACCGTCTCGACGCAACCCTCCCCCAGTAGGGACCTGGCCACCGTCTCTATCAAGCGGACCGACGCCGCGTCGTTGATCACCGGAGGGACTCCGCGGGTGTAGTCGACACTCACCTCGACCCCGTAGGCGAGTGCCACATCTTTCACTGCGCGCGACACGACCTCCCCGGCGTTCTCCCACACCTGCGCGTCCAACGATCGCACCGTGCCCGCGATCTCGCCGTTCTGCGGGATCGCATTCGCCGCACCCCCGGCGCGGACGGTACCCCAGACCACCGAGAGCCCGGCGCGCGGGTCGACGCGGCGCGACAGGATCGAGGGGACATCGGTGACGATCTTGGCCAAGGCGTAGACGAGGTCACCGGTCAGGTGTGGGCGGGCCGTGTGGCCGCCATCGCTGTTGAGGACCACCCTGACGTGGTCGCTGCTCCCCGTAATCGGTCCGATCCGCACTCCGATGCCACCGACGTCCTGCCGTGGGTCGCAGTGCAGCGCCAGGATGCGGTCGACGCCATCAAGGGCACCCGCCTCGATGACGTCGAGGGCACCGCCCGGCATCGACTCCTCTGCCGGCTGGAAGATCAGCCGTACCCGGCCCTTGAGCTCGCGCCGGCTCGCCAACTCGGCAAGTACAACACCGACTCCGATCAACACTGCGGCATGGACGTCATGGCCGCAGGCATGACAGACCCCCGGCACCGTCGACCGGTAGGAGACGCCCTGCTTCTCGTCGTCGATCGGCAATGCGTCAATGTCTGCACGCAGGGCGACGGTCCGCGACCCATGGCCGATGTCGCACACGACGCCCGCACCGCCAGGCAGCACGGTTGGCGACAGCCCTGCGGCGGCAAGGCGCTCATGGATCACCGTGGTGGTTCGGGTCTCCTGGCGTCCGAGCTCGGGATGCGCGTGCAGGTCGCGGCGGATCTCGACCAGTTCATCGGAGATCTTGGCCACCAGCTCGACCAGCTCGTCACTGAGCTGGTCGAGGTCGAGTTCGTGATCTGCCACGGGGTCGAGGCTAGACGGTCCGGCTTCGCCCATGGCTTACATTGCCCGCATCAGAACGACTCAACCGGCTGGTAGACGCCCCAGACCTCACGCAGCGCGTCGCTCACCTCGCCGACGGTGGCCCTGGCGCGCAAGGCCTCGCGCATCGGGTACAGCACGTTCGCCTCGCCCGAAGCAGCCGCAGTGACCCGGGCAAGCCACCGGTCAACCTCGGCCTGGTCGCGCTCCGCTCGCAGTCGCTGCAAGCTCGCTTTCTGACCGGTCTCGATCGTTGGGTCGACGCGAAGCGGCTCGTACGGATCCTCGGCGTCAACCGTGAAGCGGTTGACACCGACCACAACGCGCTCACCGTCGTCAATCTGACATGCAACGTCGTACGCGCTTCGCTCGATCTCGCCCTTCTGGAAGCCCTGCTCGATCGCAGCCACCGAACCGCCGAGGCGCTCCACGCGCTCCATCAGGTCGACAGCCGCCGCCTCGACCTCATCGGTCATCGACTCCACCACGTACGAGCCGGCGAACGGGTCTACCGTGGCGGTGACATCAGTCTCGTAGGCAAGCACCTGCTGCGTGCGCAGTGCCAGTCGCGCCGCCTTCTCGCTGGGCAGCGCGAGGGCCTCGTCGAAGCTGTTTGTGTGCAGCGACTGCGTACCCCCGAGTACCGCGGCCAGCCCCTGCACTGCGACGCGCACGAGGTTCACCTCGGGCTGCTGCGCCGTGAGCTGCACGCCAGCAGTCTGGGTGTGGAATCGCAACATCAACGACTTTGGGTTCCTCGCGCGAAACTCCTCGCGCATGATGCGTGCCCAGAGGCGTCGCGCTGCTCGGAACTTCGCCACCTCTTCGAGCATCGTCGTGCGCGAGACGAAGAAGAACGCCAGGCGAGGAGCGAAGTCGTCGACCTGCTGCCCGGTAGCGATCGCGGCCCGCACGTACTCGACGCCGTTGGAGAGAGTGAAGGCGATCTCCTGCGCTGGCGTGGCCCCCGCC
>JANLWJ010000486.1:0-2329 GCA_031364455.1 Actinomycetes bacterium
GTGACCGGGACACCAACCTTGCCGACCTCTCCGCGGGCCAGTTCGTCGTCAGGGTCGTAGCCGGTCTGCGTCGGCAGGTCGAAGGCGATGGAGAGCCCGGTCTGCCCCTTGGCCAGGTTCTTACGAAAGAGCGCGTTTGACGCAGCAGCCGACGAGTGGCCGGCGTAGGTACGCATGACCCAAGGTGGGGTCGCACGGCCGTCAGCTAACACACGGCGAGCAGGGGTTGATGGATCGTTCGCCATCCAAGCCTCCGTGAGGTCCCGGTGGATTCGACCTTCAGCCTAGCCGAACCTAACCGACCTCGGCGGCGACCCGATCCAAGTGGAGCACCCGGTGCAGTCGGGTGACCGCGAGAATCCGCAGCACCCGTGGCTGCGGGTCGCAGATCACCAGCCGGACGTCACGCTGGCGGGCTCGTCGATGCGCAGCCACCAGCACACCGAGCCCAGCGACATCGAGGCTGACAACCGCGGACGCATCCACAGTCAGGTCACCTTCATGGATGGAGTCGAGCGCCACCTGCAAGGCGTAGCGCACGTCTCCCGACGTCGTCGCGTCCACGCGGGACGGCAGCGACACGTCGAATGGGTGCATGAAACCCTCCGAACCCGGGCCAGTCGACGCCTGCAACTGTCAGCCGCAGGAGGGAAGTCGTCGACGAACTCCGAGGGCCGCACGCTAGCGCCGCTCACGCTCAGCAGCGGTGAGACACGCCGCTCGGTCGTCTCGTGGTCACTTGACTACCGTCAGTAACTGTAGAACCCCTGCCCTGTCTTCCGTCCGAGGGCGCCTCGAGCGACCATCTCCCGCAGCAGCGCAGGAGCAACGAAGGTCTCCCCCGGGGTCTCGGCGGCAATGTTGTCAGCTGCACTGACCATCACGTCGAGCCCCACGAGGTCGATCGTCTGCAACGGTCCCATCGGGTGGCCGAACCCGAGCCGGCAGGCGGTGTCGACGTCCTCGGCGGTGGCCACCCCTGATTCGACCAGGCGCGCAGCCTCAACAATGAGGGCAGTGATGAGGCGGGTCGTCACGAATCCGGCGATGTCGCGGTTGACGACCACACAGGTCTTGCCCATTCGCTCGGCGAACGCGCGTGCCTTGGCCAGCGTCTTGTCCGTGGTGTGTAGCCCACGGACAAGCTCACAGAGCTGCATGAGGGGTACCGGCGAGAAGAAGTGGGTACCGACAACCTGTCCGGGCCGCCCGGTCACCGCCGCGAGCCCGGTGATCGGGAGCGCCGATGTGTTCGTGGCGAGCACGGCGTCCGGACCGAGCGCTGCATCCAGCGCGCGGAAGACCTCTTGCTTGACCTCGAGCCGTTCGAAGACCGCCTCGACTGCGATCGAAGCCGCGGCGAGGTCTGCGAGCGAGGTCGTCGGCGTGATGCGCTCCATCACGACTTCCACCTCTTCGCTTAGCGCCCCTTTGCCCGCGAGCTTGGTCAGCGACGTCGAAATGCCTTGGACCCCACGCTCCAGCGAGGCCCCGTCAACATCAAACAGGTGCACCTGATAACCGGCCTGCGCCGCAACCTGGGCGATCCCAGCCCCCATGAGACCTGCTCCGACGACTCCGATCACGTCTTCCACTCCTGGCTCCTTCCGATGTTCACTCCCTGAAGGCTAGATGTCGCCGCCACCACGGGTGGCGCCACCGGGCGGGTCGGCGCAGAATCTAAGCATGCCGACTTGGGGCAGCTTCTCCTACGTTTACGGACCGATGATGGCGCTGGTCGGCATCGGGGTCCTCGTGCTCGTCTTGCGTTGGGCCTTCGGACGCGGCAGCTCTGTGGTTGAGCGACCGCCGCTGCGTGGTGACCCCGACCAGTACGGACTACTGGACTCCATCGCCTCCCCCGGCACGTACATCGAGGCCGAAATCCTTCGGAAGCGTCTTGCGGACGGTGGGATCAAGGCAACGGTCGCGATGACCAACGACGGACCCCGCGTGATGGTCTGGCCCAGCGACCGGAGCCGCGCGGAGACGATCGCCCGCAGCGCACCCTGAGCAGGGCGCAACGCGGTAGATGGCCGCCCTCCAGGGGGCGCCCATCTAGCTCAGTCCTGGGTCGCGGTCACCCGAAGGCGACGGCTGGGTCGTCCTCCCGGACTACGTGAGCACCTAGCGCGCGAAGTTGCACGTCAAACTGGGGGTAGCCGCGGTCGATGTGGTGGATCTCGCTGACGATCGTCTCACCTTCGGCCACCAAGCCGGCGATCACGAGTCCGGCTCCGGCCCGGATATCGGGCGTTGTCACCGGGGCCCCCGACAGCAGGGGGCGGCCGCGCACGATGGCGTGGTGCCCGTCGGTTCGGATGTCGGC
>JANLWJ010000499.1:0-3505 GCA_031364455.1 Actinomycetes bacterium
ACGCCGATGCTGTGGGTGCTGATGGTTACGCCGCCGACGCCTCCACCGCGGTCCGTCGCGCCAAAGACCTCCTCCAAAAGCGACGCGCACTGGTCAACGCCTGATGACCCTGCAGTCTCTGCTCGAGTCTGGAACACGTTCGGTCATCACCGCCGAGCTTCCCTCGATCGATGGGCAAGGACTCGAGAAGGTGCACAGGCTTCTTGAGTCGATTGCTCCCTACGTTGACGCCATTAACGCCACTGACAACCCAGCGGCACATGCGCACGCATCGAACGTGTCGATCGCCATCGCCATGCAGCAGGCCGGTGCGGAGCCGATCATGCAGGTGGTCTGCCGCGACAAGAACCGGATCGCGATCCAGGCCGACATCGTCGGCGCATCGATGTTCGGCGTCCGCAACATCTGCGCGTTGACCGGCGATGACGTGACTGCCGGTGACGAGCCAGAGGCGCGCCGAGTCTTCGACCTCGACGGGCCACAGCTCATTCAGGTGGCCACCGGCTTGGCGCAAGGCCACTACGTATCAGGGCGGGCGATCGAGCCGGCCCCAGATCTCTTCGTCGGTGCCGTCGAGAACCCATTTGCGCCACCGATTCCATACCGGATCGAGCGGGCCAAGATCAAGAGCGATGCCGGTGCCCGCTTCCTGCAGCTGCAGATCGGCTACCAGCCCGATCGCCTCGAAGCGTTCGTTGCCGGCTGCGTCGAGAACGGCGTCACGCAGAAGACGGCCCTCCTTCCAACGCTCGTCCTCGTCAAGCGCGCTGGTGCGCTGCGCTTCATGGATCGCGAGGTCCCCGGGATCAGCGTTCCAGCTGAGGTGATCGATCGCGTCGCCGCAGCTGCCGACGAGGCCGAGGAGGCCTATCAACACACCCTGGAGCAGGCGCGCCACGCGCTCTCGTTGCCTGGTGTGGCCGGGCTACACCTCACTGACTTCCGGCATGACGGCAGTCTTGGCCGGCTCGTCGAAGAGCTCGGCGTACGCGACAGCACGGCCCACCAGGACGCCTCGTGACCGACGACGAGGGCGTCCCGGAGCGGGTGCGGATCCGCTTCACTCCTTCTGACAAAGAGGTTCGCGTTCCCACGGGCGTCCCGGTCTTCGATGCCGCCAGCTGGAATGGCATCGCCATCGACTCCACATGCGGTGGCCATGGAACGTGCAAGAAGTGCAAGGTGCAGATCCTCGAGGGGTCGGTTCCGGTCCAGAGCCTTGACCGGCGTGCCTTCTCGCAGGAGCAGCTCGACGACGGTTGGCGGCTGGCCTGCGTGGCAAGGACGAGCGGCGACATGGTGGTCGACGTCCCGCCGATGACGACCCGACCCAAGGCCGCCACATTCGGGGTCGGCCGCCAGGTGATTCTGCGTCCCGCGGTGCAGAAGAGGTTCGTCGAGCTCACCGAGCCGTCGCTGACCGACCAGCGCACCGACTCGCAGCGCGTTTTCGACGAGCTCGACGATCTCGAGCTCACCGTCGACCTCGACGTCTACCGCACCCTCGGGCAGACCCTCCGCGAGGCCGACTACAAGGTCACCGCTGTCGTCGTCGACGACCGACTGGTTGCGGTCGAACCAGGTGATACGACGAAGCGCTCCTTTGGGCTCGCCTTTGACCTGGGCACGACCACCGTGGTCGCCAACCTCATGGACATCACTACCGGTACGCCGGCCGCGGTGACCTCAATGCTCAACAAGCAACAGCCCTATGGTGCCGACGTCATTGCTCGGATCAGCGCGACGATGCTCGATGCTGACGCGCTCGGGCATCTCCAGCAGCTGGCCCACGAGACGCTCGACACCCTGTCCAAAGAGGCCTGCGCCGAGGCTGGTGTGGAGGCCAACGAGATCTACGAGGTGGCTCTGGCCGGCAACGCCACGATGGTGCAGCTGGCCTTGGGTGTGGACCCGGAGCCACTCGGAGTCGCGCCATTCATCCTCGCCGCGCGACAGTTCGAGAACGTGATGGCGTCCGACCTGGGCCTGACGACCCACCCGAGGGCCCGAGCCACCGTTGTTCCGTCGCTGGGCGCCTACGTAGGAGGCGACATCATCGCCGGCGCGCTGGCGTCAGGGATGGACCGCGACAAGCGACTACGCCTGTTCATCGACATCGGCACCAACTGTGAGATTGTCATCGGTGACGGCGAGCGCATCATGGCGACTGCGGCTCCCGCTGGCCCGGCTTTCGAGGCGGCTTCCATCAGGTGCGGAATGCGTGCGGCCGCAGGCGCGATCGAGGTCGTCAAGGTCACCGACGACTCTCTGGAGCTACAGGTGATCGGCGACGAACCCGCAGTTGGCCTGTGTGGTTCAGGGCTTGTTGACGCGGTGGCCGAGTTGGTGCGGGTTGGCGTGATTGACCCATCCGGACGGTTCGTCGACCGCGACAAGGTGATGGAGACGCACCCGCACCTGGCCGAGCGGATGACCTTGATCGGTGAGGAGAAGGTCTTCGTCCTCGCCGAGCCGGCTGGCGCCGATGGTGACCCGGTCGTGCTCAGCCAGCGAGATGTCCGCGAACTGCAGTTCGCCAAGGCGGCCATCGCTACTGGCTGGCACCTGCTCTTCGAGGACTTTGGCATCAACGAGAGCGACATCCAGCAGGTGCTGCTGGCCGGGTCGTTCGGCACGTACCTGTCGGCGGCCAGCGCGGTCCGCATCGGTCTGGTGCCAAAGATCCCTTTGCTCCGCATCGTCAGCGCCGGAAACGTTGCCGGAGAGGGCGCCAAGATGGTGCTGCTCTCGGCGGCCGAACGGCATGGGGTGACGACGCTGCTGCGCGAGATCGAGTATGTCGAGCTCTCCGACCGCACCGACTTCCAGGACCGCTTCGTGGATCTGCTGGCCTTCCCGACATGAGGGCAGCCGGGGCCACGATCGGGGTCATCGCCTGCGGAGCACTGGCGACAGACATCGGTGAGATCGTGGCCCGGCGGCAATGGCCGGTCGATGTTCACCCGCTGCCTCCGCTGCTGCACAACCAACCCAAACGGATCGCCCCCGAGGTTGAACGGACGTTTGCCGACGTGAGTGAACGCTACGACCGCGTGGCGATTGCCTACGCCGACTGCGGCACCTACGGCGCCCTCGACGAAGTCTGCGAGCGGTACGGCATCGCCCGACTCCCCGGGTCGGACTGCTATAGCGTCTATGCGGGGGAAGAGCAGTACCAAACGCTGTTGGATCAGGAACCGGGAACCTATCTGCTCACAGATTTCTTGGCAGCGTCGTTCCAGCGCAGCGTCATCGTCGAGCTAGGGCTCGACAGGTACCCGCACCTGCGGGACGACTACTTTCGCCACTACAAGCGGGTCGTGTGGTTGACGCAGCGCCGCACGCCGCTCTTACAGGATGCGGCCGAACAAGCGGCGGCATCGATTGGACTGCCGCTAGAAGTGGTCGACGTCGGGATCCGACGGCTCGAGGCGGCGCTGGAGCCGCTGGTGACCGGCTCTGCTGGCAGTCAGGTCAGCGCGTAGAGGGCCGCGATGGCGGCGGC
>JANLWJ010000046.1:0-6214 GCA_031364455.1 Actinomycetes bacterium
CTGGTCAACCCCCACCGGCCGTTCTGTCGAGACTCCTGCATATCGAAGTCGGCCCCGTCGCAGACCGGGCACTTCAGCCGGATCTGCCCGTTCTCGTCCTTCATTCCCATGCGGGGAACCTACCCAGGACCAGGCAGGCAAGGCTTCGACAGTGGTGAATTTCCTGCGCTTTCAGTCGCAATTCGTGGCGAGAAACGCACAGAATTCGCCACTCCACCCCACGCGGGGAGTGAACCTACATCCGCTCGGGCGCACTGACCCCGAGCAGGGCCAGACCGTTGGCGAGCACCTGACGCGTTGCCGCGCATAGCACCAGGCGCGCCGCGTGCGTCGGCGTTGGCTCCTCGTCACCGCGAGGCAGGACGCGGCAGGAGTCGTAGAACTTGTGGTACGCGTTAGCCAACTCTTCCAAGTACCGAGCCACCCGGTGCGGCTCGCGCAGCTCTGCCGCGCTCGTGACGACGCGGGGGAACTCGCCCAACGAGCCGAGCAGGTCTCCCTCTCGGTCGTGAGAGAGCAACGACGGGTCGAACCCGTCGACGCCAACGGTGAGCCCAAGGTCTGCAGCGTTCCGAAGCAACGATGAGATCCTCGCGTGCGCGTACTGGACGTAGAAGACCGGGTTGTCGTTGGTCTGCTTGACCAACAGGTCAAGATCGAGGGTCAGCGGCGAGTCGACCGGGTACCGGCAGAGCGTGTATCTCGCCGCATCAACTCCCACCTCGTCGACGAGGTCCTCCAGCGTCACGATGTCGCCCTTGCGCTTGGAGAGTCGGACCTCCTCGCCCCCGCGGTACATCTTGACGAGCTGCCCGATCAACACCTCGATGGCGTAGTCCGGGTCGTCGCCGGCGCAAGCAGCGATAGCTCGGAGGCGGTTGACGTAACCATGGTGGTCGGCGCCTAGCAGATAGATATTGACGTCGAAACCACGCGTACGCTTGTCGAGATAGTAGGCCGCGTCGGAGGCGAAATAGGTGGTCTCACCGTCGCTCTTGATCAGGACCCGGTCTTTGTCGTCATCGAAGTCGGTGGTCCGGAGCCACAGGGCGCCATCCTGCTCGTAGACGTGCCCCTGCTCACGCAGCGTGGCCAGCCCACGCTCGACGGCACCTGACTCATGGAGTGACCGCTCGGAATACCAGACGTCGAACTGGGTGCGGAAGAGCGCGAGAACGTCCTGCTGCTGTTTCAGCTGCCGTGCGTATCCCGCCTCGCGGAACACGACGAGTTGCTCGTCATCCGGGAGATCGAGGTACTCCGGGTGTTCGGCCATGATGGCCGCTGCGAGGTCGGTGACATACCCACCGTGATAGCCGTCCTCGGGCGCCGGGCGCCCGTTGGCTGCCTCTCGCAGCGACTCCCCGAACCGGTCCATCTGGACACCGCGATCGTTGATGTAGAACTCTCGGGCAACCTCGGCTCCCGCCGTCTCGAGCACGCGGGCAATCGCGTCCCCGACAGCCGCCCATCGGGTATGCCCCAGGTGCAGCGGTCCGTTGGGGTTGGCACTGATGAACTCGACGTTGACCCGAACTCCTGTCATGGTCGTCACCCGGCCGTACCGCGAACCCTCCCCGACGATGGTGCGCGCGAGTTCGCCCTGCGCGGCAGCATCCAGGGTGATGTTGAGGAACCCCGGGCCGGCGATGTCAACGGCGGCGATGCCAGGCAGCGCCGAGATCCGCTCAGCCAGCACCGTCGCCACCTCCCGCGGCGGGCGACCAGCGACTTTCGCCAACTGGAGGGCGACGTTGGTCGCATAGTCACCGTGATCGGCCGACCGTGGCCGCTCAATCGCGACGCTCGTCAGTCGGCGATCGGCAGGGATGTCCAACTCGCCGGAGGCCACGGCGGCGTCCAGGACCGACAAGAGCGCTGACGAGAGTTCGGCGGGAGTCACCAGTCAAGGGTAGTGAACCGCCGCGGCGCCACGTTGATGACCTCAGCCGGCCGCCACGATCGCGGCTGCAGCGGCCAGCGACAGGCCCACGAGGACGAGCGCTGGTGAGACCGTGGCAATCGGCAGCCGACGGGTCAGCTGCCGAATGGCGAAGGCCGCGTACGACAAGGCCAGCACAACGGCAGCGGCTACTGCCGCCTGGTGGGCGGCGAAGACCCCCACGACAAGGAACCCGGCGGCCACGAGCTCGATCCAGCCCGACGCCGTCCAGAGCCCCGACGTGATTGCGGCCCGGTCGCGTACCTGAAGCGACGCAGGCAGGCGTTGCACCTTCGCCAGGCCGATGATCACGGCAAGCAAGGTGAGAAGGAGTGATAGTCCGACCGCCAGCAGTTCCACGCCCGGGATCCTCTCAGATCACCTCTTGGCGATCAGCCGCTGCACCTCCGCGAGCAGCTCGTCCGGGTCAAACGGCTTGGTCAAGTACCCGTCCGCCCCTGCCCCCCGTGCCAGCTCGAAGTCTCGACGCTGCGCAGAGGCGCTGACGATGAGGATCGGTATCGACGCCATCGACGGCGTTGCCTTGAGCTTGGCGGTGAGCTCGACACCATCGAGGCCTGGCATCACGACGTCCAGGCAGAGCAGCTGCGGCGCCAGCGCGCGCCCCTCGACAACTTCGGCGAGCAGCCGGAGACACTCCTGACCGTCCTCAGCTGTCTGGACGTCATACCCCTCGAGTCCGAGGTTCAGCGCAATCAGCTCGCGGATCGTCGGTGAGTCGTCAACGACCATTACGCGTCCCAGGCTCTGCTCCGTCACACCTCATCCTTCGGCCGAACGACGGTCGACCTTCAGGCCACCGAGGCGAGAACAGCAACCGATACCACTGCCAGGGCCAGCCCCCACCGCTGCAGCGCCTGAAGATGCTCCTTCAGCACGACTCGGGCCATCAGCACGGTGGCTGCCGGGTAGAGGGCCGTGATGACGGCAACCACCGTGAGCAGGCCCTCACGGGTCGCGAGCATGAACATCGCCGTCGCCGCGACGTCGAGCAACGTCGATGTACTTCCCAGGACGAGCACGTCACGACCAGGTCGGGTCAGCACCCGGGAGCCGATCGCCGCTGCAAGGAGCAAGACTGACGTGACGATTCGGACGACCACCAAGGGCCAGAGCCCACTGTCAGCAGGGGCCCGTTCGAGCGCCACCAGGAAGACGGAAATGAAGACTCCTGCACCGAAAGAGAGAAGGAGTACCTCTATCGAGACCGGATGCGGTGCGTCGTCGTGCACCTGGCTCACCATGAGGACGGCCAGCATCCCCATCGCGATGCCGATCCACCCCAGCAGTGGGAGCCGCTCACCGAAGATCAAACCGGCTAGCACCGGGAGCACCACCGCAACCAGCGCCGAGATCGGCGATGCAACGCTCATCGGTCCGATAGCCAGAGCACGGAAGAGCATCACGTACGCGAATGCCCCGCCCAGGCCGGAGACGGCGCCCCAGAACCAGACCTCTGAGGTCACCGTCCCGCCGACGAACGGCGCAATGAGCAGCAGGACGACGAGACCGAACGGTTGGGTGAGCAAGCCCAGCAGGAATATGTGCGCCCGACGCGCCGCCATCCCGCCGAGGAAGTCGGTGAGGCCGAAGGCGACCGATGAGCCGAGGGCTAGCAGGATCGCCGTCAAGCGATTCTCATCCCAAGAATCCTGCGCGCCGAGCGCATGGCAGCCCTGGTGGCGCGGGCCGAGCGCATCCGGTTGTCACCCAGTTCCACCTGGAGGGAGAGGCCATCGACCAGAGCCACCAGCGACGCCGCAACCTCCTCGGCCGAGCCGTCGATCGTGAAGTCACCGGTGGTCACGCCGTCGTCAACCGCGCGCCTCACCAGCAGCCGCCAGCCCCGAGCGACGTCGGCCGACACCTCGCGCAGCGCTTCATCGCGAGAGGCCGCTCGCCAGTACTCCATCCACAGCAGCCAACCTTCGCGACGCTGGTCGTCGTCAATCGAGATCCCCAGTCGAATGAAGGTCTCGATCCTCGTCCACGGGTCGAGTTCACCTTCAACGGCCGCGCGCAACCGACCCAGCTCCTCAGCGACCCCAGCTCGCAAGACTTCCCGTACAAGGGCATCCCGCGTGCCGAACGCGTATTGCAGCGAACTGACCGGAACTCCTGTCGCTTCAGCGACGTCGGCAAAGCGGAGTGCGTCGAAACCGCGCTCCACCGCAACCGCCCGAGCCTGCCGGAGGAGCTCACCGCGGTCGTGGGCCGGAGGCCGGCCCTTGCGCTTGACGTCAGACATACCCATCGTTATACCGTATGTTGATACGGAAACGACAAGGGAGACCATGAACGCCGCACGACGCTCGATCTCGTACTGGCACGACTCGCTACCGGATGAAGACCTCGACGCGCTGCGCCCTGCGCTCCCTGGCGATATCCATGCCGACGTCGCGATCGTCGGCGGCGGGTTCACCGGCCTCTGGACGGCGTACTACCTCGCGCAGCGCGACCCGTCACTTCGCATCGTCGTACTCGAGAAGGACTTCGCCGGATTTGGCGCATCCGGTCGCAACGGCGGCTGGGCGTCTGCCTTCCTGCCCACCAGCTGGGAGGCCGTCGCCAAGGAGTCATCCCGCAGCGAGGCGCTCCGAATGCAGCGAGCCGCCAACGCCACGGTCGACGTCGTGGGCAAGGTCGCCGCCGACGAGGGCATCGACGGCCACTACGCCAAGGGTGGGTACCTCCGCATCGCCACGTCTCCGCTGCAGTGGGACCGGCTGCAGCAGCAGCTCGCCCACGCGCGGGCATGGGACCAGACCGAGGACGACGTCGCGCTGCTCGACCGCCGCGAGGCAACAGCCCGCATCGATGCCGATGGCGTCTTCGGCGGTCTCTACACGCCGAACTGCGCTGCGATCCACCCCGCGCGAATGGTGCGCGGGCTGGCTCAGGCCGTCGAGCGTCTCGGCGTCACCATCTATGAGGGCACCGAAGTCACCGGTATCGAGCCCGGAGCGGCGCGAACACCGCTGGGGACCGTTCGCGCTGAGGTCGTCGTTCGCGCTCTGGAGGGCTACACCGCGGGACTGCCCCAGTACCGACGGGCGCTGTTGCCGATGTACTCGCTGATGATTGCGACCGAGCCGCTCCCCGACCATGTCTGGGACGAAATCGGCTGGCGGAACCGGGAGACCCTCAACGACGACAGACGGTTCCTGATCTATGCGCAGCGCACCGCCGACGGCCGCATCGCCCTTGGTGGCCGCGGCGCTCCCTACCGGTGGGGGTCGCAGATCGACCCCGCCTTCGAACATCCTCGCGGTGTTCACGAGACCTTGCGCCGAACGCTCGTCAAGCTCTTCCCAGCCCTCCATGACGTCGCCGTCACCCACCGATGGGGTGGCGTGCTCGGCGTGCCCCGCGACTGGTTCCCGTCCGTGCGCTTCGACCGGTCAACCGGGTTCGCCACCGCCGGCGGGTACGCCGGAGACGGCGTGACGCTCACCAACCTCGCGGGGCGCACTCTTGCCGACCTCATCACCGGGACGGAGAGTGACCTGACCACGCTGCCCTGGGTCGGACACGAGTCCCGGTCCTTCGAGCCGGAGCCACTGCGCTTCGTGGGTGTCAACGCCGGCATGCGACTCGCCGAGTGGGTCGACGGTCGCGAGGAGCGCTCTGGGCGGCACGCCAACGTCCTCGACAAGGCGCTCGGCCTGCTCAGCGGCCACTAACAGTCAAGAACGACGCTTCACCCGGCGAATGCGTCGTTCTGGCAACTAGGAGCGGGCGGCGAGCATGTCCTCCATGGTCGCGATCTCGGCCTGCTGGCCGGCAACGATGGTGTCGGCCAGATAGGTCACCTCGGCGCGATCGGTGAGCGGTAGCCCCGCCTCGGCCATCTCGACGCCACCTTTGTGGTGCTCGATCATCAGCTCGAGAAAGAGGATCTCGGCCCCGGCGCCAGACGCGTCCCGCAGCTTCTGCACATCAGCGTCCGATGCCATACCCGGCATGTCGTCGTAGGACTCCATCATCGAATCGCTGTGCCCATGGTCGGTCCACTCCATCGGCGGCCGCACCGAGGTCTGGGGCAGCTCCCACTGCTGAAGCCAGCCGCTGAACATCCCGATCTGGGCACGCTGGGTATTGATGATGTCGTAGGCCATGGTCCGGACGTCGGGGTCGTCGGTCCGGTCGCGGACGAGGAACGCCATCTCCACCGCCTGCGCATGGTGCACCGACATGTCGCGGGCGAACCCAGCCTCAGGTGACTGGTCCCCCGGCTCGCTCTCGCTGCCG
>JANLWJ010000099.1:0-4044 GCA_031364455.1 Actinomycetes bacterium
CGCCGCTGAACTTCCCCGAGCCAAGCCGCACAGCCGCGACAACAGCGAGCGGCCACACCGCCTGGGCACCGGCAGCTACCCGCTCTGCCAGACCGACCCGCTGGCCGCCCTTCAGTTCGATCGTGAACCAGCCCACCAAAGCGCTGAGCAGGAGACCCGCCGGTACCGAAGCCCCGGGACGCAGGACCAGCGGCGCCTCGCGCCGCGCGGTCAGAAACGGCCACGTCGCCAGCGCCCCGAATGCCAGCGCCGCAACGGTCGTGTGGGCTGCTGACCCGCCGGAGACCGGCTGCGGAAAGGCAGCCACGCCAACGGTGAAGACTCCACCGGCGGTAAGCACGACCAGGCCCTGGCGCGCAGCGACCCCGCCCAGCGCCGCGGCCGTGGCACAGTGGCACACCCCCACTCCGACGAGGGCTCCGGTCATGATCCAGCGGTCCGTGGCACCGTGCGCCGCCAGTGCGCTGATCGTGCCTGTGACCGAGCTGAACTCCGCGGGCTGCCTCGACGCGCCGAGCGTCCAGCCACCGGCTAACAGCACGGGCGCTGCCCCCGACGAGACCAAGCCCCACCAAGGTAAACGTGACATCGGGGAAGCCTAGCCTCTGGCGGAGCCGATCGGCATCACGCCGTCAGCTCATGCTCGAACCACCGCCCGCAATCGGCACCTTGAGGCAAGAATCGCCCGAGCGCTGTGCGACGGCGCTCAGAAGGGGTACCGGTCAGGTGCGCTGGACGCTGCGATGTCTCCGACTGAGACGCGTCTACAGCGCCTTCTTCGTGGAGCACACCTCGCGGGTCGACCGCGTGGAGCGACGTCGACCAAACCAACCGTCGCCACGTTGGTCAGCTTTGCCGGTTAACCCAGATGCCACCGTTGGTCTGGGTGGCGTCACCTTCACCCATGATCGCCACCGTCTTGTTGGCAGAATTGATCGCAACGGCGTCGTAGTCCCCGTACGGAAGACCAAAACCGGTGGTGGTCTTATAAGCCGCGCCGGTGCTCGCGTCCGAAACTTTGGCATCAGCCGACCAGGTCAGCCCACCGTCGGTGGAGCCACGCTGCCACACGTTCCACGCGCCTCCGCGGGCGTCCATCCAGGTCACGGTGAACTGGCCATTGCCCTTCCCTGCCGCAGCAACTGAGGTAGCGTCCGCCCCTGCAGCTGCCGTTGAAAGCTCTGAGCGGGCGGTCCAAGTCGCGCCGGAGTCGGTTGACCGCCGCACGTAGACGTGACCATTGGCTCCCACTGCGGTAGAGCCGCTGTAGACCAGAACGAGTGTGCCGTTCGCGTCGGACGCCACGGTGGTTACCGACGACGTCTCGTAGGTCGCCCCTGTGTTGAGCGTGTCGACCACAGTGCGGGTCCAGGAAGTCCCGCCGTTGACGGTGCGGAACTCGACAATGGGAACCGGGCCGGTGGCGCCGGTAGCGTTACCTGATTCTGGATACTCCGACCCAACCATGACGGCGGTGCCATTCGGCAGCACGCTTCCGCCGTTGGAGTAGTAATACATACCGGACTCGTTAGTCACCTTGAGCGGAGCGGACCACGTAGCGCCGGCGTTGTGCGAGTTGACGGCGTATAGATTCCCACGTGTGGTCCAGGTGATGTAGACATCGTTGCCATTGGCGCTGGTCGCCATCCACGGTTTGTCCGCCCAGGTGCCACCAGAGACCTGAACGGGCGCCGACCATGTCACGCCGTGGTCGCTCGACTTGGTGAAGACGATGTGATTGCCCTGCATAAAGGTGGCGTAGACCGAACCGGTTGACGTCGTGGCAAGCACGATGTCGTACTGGCCCTGGTTGCTTGACACAAGCTGCTTGGATGCGCCCCATGTAGTGCCGCCATCGGCTGAGACCCGCAGCGCAATCGAGATCTTGGCTCCCGTGTACTGCATCCAGGCGGCGTAGACATACGGCGCCGAGGGGTCGGCCGCGATGCTGGGTTCCCAACCGTTGCCGCTAGCCGGCGCCGAGATGATCGCCTCCCCATTCCACCCGGTCGTTGCAGCTTGGGCGCCGGACGACAGCAGCGGCAGCGCGAGGACCATACCCAGCATCACGGTAAGGCCGACCTGCCAGGTGAGTCGAAGCCGAGAAGTGCTGCTGTTGGTTTGCCGCCTGCGGTCCATGAGTCTCCTCGGGTGGGCTTCCTCCATGCTGACAAGCCGGAGGCTATGTGCGGAGACGGGCCGGGTCAAGGTAATCCTGAACCCTGGTTCAGACCGGGATGCTGATGCCCGAAGTTGGATTCGGGCACGACCGACTTCAGCAGACGGTCCTCAACGGTCCGCGGCTGCCTAGTGCGCCTCCGGGGAACACAGTCTGCTCAAGCAAAGGCTCTGACCTCCAGGCCGTCTGCTCGCGGCGGAATGATCCGTCCAGATAGTCGGGCATCAGAAACGGCCGAGCGCTGTGCGACCGTGCTCAGCAAGCGTGCAGGTCACGAGCGCTGTGCGGTGCAATATCCTGGACTGAGCGTCCACTAGGGTTCATGCTCGTGAGCCTCATGCTGACGGTGTTGAAGAGGCTGCGCAGTGTGTTGCTCGTGTTGATGTGCTTGCTTCTTCTGAACAGCTGTTCCCACGACGACCAGGCGGCCCCGAGCGCTTCGTCCGGACCACTCAGGATCCTGAGCTTTGATGGCGAGCTGTCCGCCTACGGACCACGCAACGTCAACCACTCGTGGACAGAGACATTCAGCGGCGTTGTGGTGTGCGCCGAGGCACCAGTCGTTGTAACAGCCGTCGACTACGCGGGACCCACTGATCCGCTTAAGGCCTTTGCCACACTTCACTGGATTGTCGGACGAAACGGAAAGAAAACACCAAGTTCGATGTTGTCCCTGCGGGGAAGCCCGACCTCACATGACCCCGACTGGACATCCCTGGGTGGCCGATTTGAACGCGTCTCCGGCTCAGGTGTGAGCGTTCAACCGAATTGTTCAAGTGGGCGCAAGATTGAACTTTTGACGACTCTGGTCGCATCCAAAGGTGGTGCCGACGTGTCCTCGATCGTCATCGCCTACACGTCCAACGGCGCCAACTTCAGCCTGAAGGTGCCATATCGCTACGTCGCTTGCGGCGAAGACATCACTGAGCCCGAACGCTACTGCGAGTAACGGAAACGGCCAAAATCCTCGACTGCCTGATCTGGACTTCACACTCGCAAACGCAACCTCAACACAACGTGAGTCTTATCAGTTCAAAGTAGATGAGACTCAATCAAGGTAGTCGCGCAATACCTGTGATCGGCTCGGATGACGGAGCTTGCTCATTGTCTTTGACTCGATCTGGCGAATCCGCTCACGCGTGACGCCGTAGACCTTGCCGATCTCGTCGAGCGTCTTTGGCTGGCCGTCGGTGAGACCAAAACGCATCGAAACGACGCCGGCCTCGCGGTCCGACAACGTGTCGAGCACGGCGTGCAGTTGCTCCTGCAGCAAGGTGAACGACACGGCGTCCGCCGGAACGACGGCCTCGGAGTCCTCGATGAGGTCACCGAACTCGCTGTCGCCGTCCTCGCCGAGCGGAGTGTGCAGCGAGATTGGCTCACGTCCATACTTCTGCACCTCGACGACCTTCTCCGGCGTCATGTCGAGCTCTTTAGCGAGCTCTTCCGGAGTCGGCTCGCGGCCGAGGTCCTGCAGCATCTGCCGCTGGACGCGAGCGAGCTTGTTGATGACCTCGACCATGTGCACCGGGATACGAATCGTCCGCGCCTGGTCGGCCATGGCGCGGGTAATCGCCTGACGGATCCACCACGTCGCATACGTCGAGAACTTGTAGCCCTTGGTGTAGTCAAACTTCTCGACGGCACGGATCAGACCGAGGTTGCCTTCCTGGATCAGGTCGAGGAAGAGCATGCCGCGTCCGGTGTAACGCTTGGCAAGTGAGACGACCAGACGGAGGTTCGCCTCGAGAAGGTGGTCCTTGGCCCGACGACCGTCTTCGGCGATCCACTCGAGCTGTCAGCCAAGATGCACCGCGAGCTCGAGTGGATCGCCGAAGACGGTCGTCGGGCCAAGGACCACCTTC
>JANLWJ010000139.1:0-9912 GCA_031364455.1 Actinomycetes bacterium
ATAGAGCCCGTCGAGAGCGGCTTCGTTACGAATCTTTTCTTCGTCGCGGGTGTACGTCAACGAGTTCTCGGTGATCGTGAGGTCGAAGTGTTTTCCCATTTTGTATTTGCCCACGACTGTGCCCACTCGCAGGCCAATCTCGTTTTCGCCGCGAAGGGGACGGTGTGTTCGCAGCGTTGCGATTCGAATCGGTTCCAGGAGGGCTTCGGTCGCCTTGAGCAACTCTTCCCGCTTGCGTGCGCGCTGTTCAGCGAGGGCCGGATTGCGACAGACAACGAGCCGCTCACCCGGAAAATGTTCGGACGTAACTTCCGCCAAATCTTGCGTGTCGAAGAGCGACATCTGGACCGCGCCCGCCGCGCAGAGCTTGCGAATTCCTTCGGTGCGTAGCGCCGAAATCCAGTCCAGTCCCTCCACGCCTCGCAGGTCTTCGTTGATGCGCGCCGAGGTAATCATGCCGCGATCTCCCACGAACACGATCCGGCTGATGCCGAAACGCTTGCGTGCCCGCGCGACGATGTGCGTGAAGGTGGGCGGGTCGGCCGTATTGCCGGGAAAGACTTCAATGGCGATCGGTCGGCCGTCGGAATCGCACAATAGTCCGTAAACAATCTGGGGTCGATCGCTACGGTGAGCACGACTGTAGCCCCGTTCCACCAACGGACTCTCACGCCCGGTGTAATAGCTCGACGAAACATCAAAGAGCACCAGGTGTCCGTCCTTGAGATGCTTCTTGGCAAGCTTGTTTTCAATCCGCATTTGCCGTTCCAGCAGCCAATCCATCGCGGCGTAAAGCTGGTGCACATCGACCGCCTCGAGTTCCATCTCTTCGCCCAGTGTATGCTTGGCGGTCTCGGCCTGTAACGCCGTCGTCGTGCTCAATTTCGAGCGTGGTGAGAGCACGCGCGCGACAATTAGCGCCATGATCAGATCACGCTCACGGCAGGGCCGTGAAGCCAGCAGACTCTCCAGGCCGAGTTGTTTCGCCGTTTGCAAGACGGCCAGCACATGGCCATGCGGCAAGCTCCGGACGATTTCAAACGCTGAGGAGGGAGCGTTCGCATCAAGTTCGCCACTCAGCCTCCGCTGGACGAACTCAATGACGTCCGGCGGCAGTCCGGTGAGATTTCCCACCGTCTCGTGTTTGATCTTGCCGTCCTGTCGATAACTGCAACGCAGCAACACCGACGTATTATGGCGCGGACGTGGACAAAAGGTGTTGTTCGAAGAAGTCCGCTGCCATGGTACGCGTCTCTCGATTCATCATGGCGGGGCCAAAATGGCCAGCGCCAGGGATGATTCTCATTTGCGCATCGCCACCAACATTGCGGAGTCGGACAAAAAGCGCGTGATGCTGATATGGAGGGACGACGAAGTCCTGAAAACCGGTAATCAACAGGATTGGCGGGTCACCGCTGCTCGCGTAGGTGATCGGGCTCGCCTGCTCGGCGACACGTATGCTCCCCTTGGTCAGGTAGTATCCAAAATCGTCGGGATTGGAGTTTCTTTCATCACCTAGCTGATCGAAGTGATATTCCAGCGAAAGATGCTCGGCAAGGTAATACCTTTCGTGGAGCATCGTTCGAAAGTCAGTTGGTCCGTTCAACGAGCAAGCTGCCTGGACAGCGCTACTGTGTTCTCGATTCTCCCCATCATCGTTGAAAATGTCGAGGTCACTGGTCGTGCATAGCATCGCCGAGATGTAGCCACCCATCGAATGCCCCATAGCACCAATACGATCGGCGTCAAATCCGTATTTCTCTGCGTTTGCTCGCACGAATCGAATCGCCGCTTTTGCGTCCTGAATCTGAGCCGGAAACTCTCCACATTCATCCTTGGGGAAGTGTTCGAACCCAGTCACATGCCGATAGTTGATTTGCACAACCGCGTATCCTCGCTCCAGCAGAGGAACGGCGAATGACGCGGGGGTTTCCCCTTTCCAGCTTAGAGCTCCATGGGATATCACAATGACTGGTATTGAGCTGTCTCGCTTGAGTGGTCGGTAGATGTCGAGATGATTGCGTACGCCATGCGGACCATACGGTACATCCGCAATTCGCTCAAAATCTTGAAACTGTAAATCGGAATTATCCGCTTCAGCTTGCAGGGCCTCAGGCGGCTTAATCTGAAAGTATTCCAGCGCACTGCGTCGGGTTGATACGAGCGAAGCCGCACCAACACCCGCTAGCAGCAGGCACAAGAAAGCCAGAAGCCCGATGCTAAACCACTTCATCTTGAAGTTCCTTTGTTTTGAGGACGATCTACCCTTTGCCAACGCTCACATCTCGCTCTACCAGCGTCGCTCCCGTGACCGCTGCGATTCCTGTGACTGCTAACATGACGCAGAGAATTGAAAGTGCCGCGGCTATTGAGGTTGTGAACCCGGAAGCGATGAATTCTGTAATCTCGGCCTGAGCAAGATCGTAGCGCAGTGACGCAATGGACGAGTCTTTCATGACAGGCGGAACGATCAGAAACAATGCAATCGCCGTCGAAAGAATTGCTGCCAGTGTCACGCTTCTGAACAACACGGATGTGAGTACGGAAAGGCTATAGACCATCAGATGAAATAGCGGCAGGATCAAATATCCGACGCAGCTTGCGAAGGGATCAAGCCAGCACATTTTTTGTGTCACACCGACCAGAATGATCATCGGAAGGTGCAACGAAACTAGAGCTACAGATGCTCCGGTCCAGAATTTCGACCAATACCATTCTCCTACGACTATTGGTCGAGATCGCCAAAAGGTGAATAGTCTTCGTTGCAAGTTCGGAACGAAAGTACCTACCGCAATGATCGTCATCCACGGGATACCGACAGCGAAAATTGTGGTCACGACGATGTTAGCACGTTGGAGGAAACTGAGACGCTGAGCAAATACGGTTGCAGCGACAAGCCCTATAACAAACATGAGTGCGGCACCGGCAATGCAGATGGGGAGCGTTTCCCGATACTGTAACCAAGCCAGAGCCGATGTGGGCGTTCGGCGACTCCGCCCGAGTGTCATTGGCGAACTGGATGCTGCTAAGTTTCCGGAACTCGTCAGCGGAGTTCCGTAGCTGATTACGGTAGCGCACAACAACAACGTGATCGATACCAATTGTAAACAGAGAATGCCAGCGAATCGAGGACTACTCGACATCGACCCGGGATTTCCCCAGACGAATGGTCCCAGCCACCCAAAAACCTGAATCCAAGTCTCCCCCGATCGATTTTGAGTCAATCCAAGAACAAACTCGATCGTAATCCACATCAAGACGATGAACACGCCAATCATACCAACTCGCAATGTCGTAGGCTGAAATACGGCTGCCGCAGTAATCCAATAGTACAAACTGAGGCACAATCCAGAGTTGCGAAACGCGATTGACCAGACATCCTCTGTTTCCCGGCTACTCGTCATGAGCGCGGTCAATTGAACGACAAGCGCGGAAACAATAATGGGCATGATGCACAGCAATCCGGAAACGGTCATCCGAACGAAGGCTGCCTTCCAGCGTTCGATCGGCAGCGATTGGGCGAATTCAAGCGTTCCGTCGGCCCTCTCGCCCGCGACGACGCTCATCGCCATGAAGATCACTCCAGCGCAACAAATCAAACCCGCCAAATCCAAGTCCTTAGCGGTACCGCCTACAAGCAACACGGATGCGATGGAGAATAACGTGATCAAAGCGGATTTCCATTTGTGCTCATGCCACTCTTTCCAAACCAAATTTGCCCAATACGTTCGTGTCGTATTCTGGGACCGGCTGCTCCCGTTCGTGATTGACATTCGTGGTTGTGGCGTTTGCGAGAGTTCGTTCATGATTGGGCCTCGACGGGTACAGTGGACTCGACTTTTTCAGAGCGACGGCCTATGACGAATGCTTCAAAAATTTCGTCGAGGTTGAGGTCTACGACTTGTGGTTCAATCTTCCATTCGCCGAGCACAGCCAAAGCGGATGAGACGTTGTCGACAACGATGGCAACATCACTGGCCGAATGCTCTAGATCAAGCACCTGTAGTCGGCTATTCAATTTCCGGAAGTGTATCGCAGGGAAGACCAACTGCTTGACCTCTTCGCGTAGTTCCTCGACCCCCGCGTGCTTGACGATTTTGCCTTCATGTAGGATTGCAATGTGGTCTGCTACCGCTTCGACTTCGGCTAGCAGATGGGAACTGTAAAGCAAAGTGGCTTCTCTTTCGTGCAGGTGGGCAACGAGGTCTCGATTGAATTCTTTCCGCATGATCGGGTCGAGTGCCAGTGCTGGGTCATCGAGAATCATTACGTCGGCATTCTGCGCCATTGCCAGAAGCAACCCCAATCGGATGTTTTGGCCTTTGGAAAGGTATCGGACTTTTTGCCGCAAATCCAAGCCATACTGCTCGACAAGTTGGGCGGCAAGCCGAGCATCCCAGGCCGGATAAAATGCTGCGATAAAACGGATTAATTGATCGACGGACATCCATCCGAACATTTGCTGGTCTTCGGCCAAAAACCCCACCCGACGTCGCACTTCGAGAGAATCGGCTTGTGGGTCGAGTCCGGCAATGCGTACCGTTCCCGCGTCTTGCAAAAGCAGTCCCATAAGAGTTCGAATAATCGTCGTCTTACCAGCTCCGTTTCTTCCCAATAGCGCCAACGTCGTTCCTCTGGTCAGGCAAAACGAGAGGTCCCGCAAGACGTGCTTTGTCCCGAAGCTCTTTTGTAGGCCCTGAACTTGTATTACCGAATCGTTGCTTGTCATTTCGAACTCCCAGTAGATGTTTCAGCGGCTGAAGCAAATGCATCGTCAACCAATTTTCGCAATTCAACGCGAGTGAACCCCAACATGCGGGCTTGGCGAACCAGCTGTAGCAGCTCTTCCTGAAAGGTGATTTTCTGATGCTCCAGGCGTGCTACTGAAGGCTTAGCGAGAACGAATGTTCCTTCGCCGTGACGCATTTCGACCAGTCCTTCGGCAGAGAGTCGTTCGTAGACGCGCACGATCGTGTTCGCATTAACGCCAAGTTCATTTGCCAACTGGCGCACGGAAGGAAGCTGGGCGCCCGAGGCAAGTCTTCCCGCCAGAATCTGTGCCTGAACCTGCTCGAGTATCTGGCTCGAGATCGGCACGTTCGATCCTCTTTTAACGCGAACAAACATGAAATCCCCTTGTTGTGTGTACACACTACTAAAACAGTGTTCTCATTGAAGTCAACGGTCGTAGAATGAAATCCAAGACATACAACTTTCAGCAAGGATTTTCCCTTGTCCGGCCACCCGGTCGTGGAAATAATTCCACCGAGGGGTTCCCCCTAATACGAAAGTGTGCCTCCACGGCAGGCGGTGCTGGTTGCATTGCGGTTCCGTTGGACTTGACGTGCGGACTTGTGGGAAAGTGCAGCGGATGCCCGCTTACAAGCCGAAGGAGATCGCTCGGGAAGGCCAGATCGGGGGGTTTACCACAACTGATCCCGGTGTGTTCAAAAGGCGTTCCACTGCGGACTTGACCCGGAAACCGACATCGATTTCGATGATCGCCGAGACGGGATCAATTCGCTGCTGGAATGTCTGGCGCGCGTCTTGGCGGTCGAAGTCGGGAACTAAGGCGTCCTTTCCAATCATCAGCACCTGATTGTCCGAGCTCGCCCCGATATTGCGGTCCAGTGGAGTGCCGCAGACGTCGCCTGGCGCTGGAAACTGGCCTGGCCCACCTGGAATCGCGGGGCAGGGAATCCGCGAACCGACCGCTGAGGAAACCCACGAGTTCTTGGCCCGCCCGGAACGAATCCCGAAACTGCGGACTGACCTGGCCAGACTGTCGTGGTTCATGCCGTGATGCAAGGCGCCGATTGTGCGGCTGGCAAATGCCGAACGGAGATGTCTCGTCGCGCCCACCACCGGACCAAGTTGACCAGCTGCTGCGGCAATGGGGAATTGCTCCGAACTTCCGGTGCCAGGCGATCGAGAAACTCGATCGTGGGTTTCACTGTGCCGTTGGCCATGCGAACCGGCTTGCCGAGCGTGCCAGGAAACGCTCATCGTCTGGCATCCACCCCTGCCGGTAGGTCTTCACGTGACGTCCGTCATCCTCGAGGCCGGCTTGCTGTTTCCGCAATCTTGTACGGCACCCTGATACGTCAAAGCGATTTCGTTCCGTCGCCGGGTTCGCGGATCGAACTCTCTCGCGCTATCGCTCCCATTCCGCCTCAAATCCGCTCTGCGGAACGCCGATAATTGTGCGCGAAAACCATGGCACGTCTGCCCTCATTGGCGGCCGACTCGCTGTGAATCGATTCAAATCTGTGTGTCTGGAATTGATCTGTCTGGAATTGATCGGAATTGATCTGGAGTTGATCTGCGGGCACTTTCCTTTCCTTCCGGCCAATAGCGAGCGCTCGCGAAAATGGAACTCCAGCGACACTAGTCCGGTCATGCGACCGCCATGCAGCCGTGCGAACATTCGCGTCCTAGTTCAATATCACGCTGCGGCGCCTGCCGCCGTACTCACCCCAGTGGATTCTGAGCGTACCGTTGTGGAAGTTTCTCCTATGAAACACCCCCAGGAGCGCCGGTCGTTATTGACCCGGTGCCTATATTCTGTGCAGCGTCGCCCGCTGTTCGATTCCTTTCCGCCGCGCGACGCTGGGTGCATCGCCGGATAACCTCTTATTCCAGCGGCAGTTACGAACCATACTAGGATCGCAGAGCGTGTCGAGATAGCCGGTTGCGGCACGTCGTTTGCTAATCACAGCATGGTCGAATCGTTCGAGGGCTGTGGCGGACCTTGCAGCGAGAGAACGCGCTTGCATCAGGGGTTGTGTCACGCCTTCGTCCGCCGAGTGTCTCATGTCGATCGCTATTCCACTGGAAAATGCCCGTAGCAACGAGCGCATTGATCCGGCCAATTTCGAGCTCAGTCTTTTGACGACGTTGCTCCGCGAGCAACAGACGACGGCTGTCGAACAGTTCTCCCGCTGGCACCAAGATGCGATATTGCCGACCCAAGCTCGATACTATCGTGACTTGATTCCCCTGTCCCTTCCTCGCGCGGGCGAACAATATGCATTCGAGGTCAATCTCGATGCCTGTTCCGGTTGCAAGGCCTGTGTCGTGGCGTGCCACAACCTCAATGGCTTGGAGGAACACGAGACCTGGCGTTCCGTTGGTGCGTTGCACGGAGGCACGACGCAACTTCCCGTACTCCAGCACGTCACGACGGCGTGCCATCATTGTCTGGAACCCGCTTGCCTGGATGGTTGCCCGGTCGAGGCATACGAAAAGGATCCGCAAACCGGAATTGTCCGGCACCTCGACGATCAGTGCATCGGTTGCCAGTATTGCATTCTGAAATGCCCGTACGACGTTCCCAAATACAGTCCGTCGAAAGGCATCGTTCGCAAGTGCGACATGTGCAGCAGCCGCTTGGCAGTCGGCGAAGCGCCAGCCTGCGTGCAAGCTTGTCCCAGCAGCGCCATTCGAATCACGGTCGTTAACAAGCAAGAAGTGACTGAAAATGCTGAGGCCAACCTGTTCCTGCCGGGAGCACCCGAGCCGGGATACACTTTGCCCACGACGGTTTACAAAGCCGGTAGGGCCCTGCCCGCCAATCTACTTCCCGGCGACTATTACTCGGCCACGCCACAGCACGCGCACCGTCCGCTCGTGCTGATGTTGGTCCTCACTCAGATGTCCGTCGGTGCCTTCCTGGTCGATCAGATCTTGATGGGTATGGACTTGGTAACGGGAGCCGAAGAACTGCCCGAAAGTCGCACGCTGCAGTTAGGAGCAGCCCTGGTGTTAGGAATGACGGGTCTCGCCGCATCGGTCTTTCATCTGGGGAGACCATGGTTAGCCTATCGGGCGATCATTGGGTGGCGTACCAGTTGGCTGAGCCGTGAAGTACTGGCATTCGGTTGTTTCGCTGCGTTTGCTTTCGCCTACGCCGCGATCCCCTGGTTGGAGAGAGGCGGACTACCGATTCCTCAGGCAGTTGAACGGATGTTGGGAGGACTCGTCGCTCTGAGCGGCATGGCCGGCGTGGCCTGTTCCACCATGATTTATGCCAGCACACGCAGAGCCTTTTGGAATCCCTACTACACCGGCCTGAAGTTTTTGTTGACTTGCCTGGTCTTGGGAATTCCGCTGGCGCTTTTGATCCGCCTGACCGCGGCCGTTTGGACTTCCGCGAGCGCACTCGACCGTGCGATGCAGGGAACCGGACACGAGTTATGTTTGTATCTGATTGGCGTCGTGTCGGTGAAATTGCTGCTGGAAGGCGCTGTTTTTGGGTGGCTGAAGACGAGGACGTTTACTCCGCTAAGACGTACGGCGCTGCTTATGACCGGCGACCTGGCGTCCGCGACTCAAACACGATTTGTCATCGGCGCCATTGGCGGTCTGGGGCTTCCGGTTCTGCTGATCATGTTAGCGATACATCCCGCCCTGGTAGTCGCCCTGGTCCTGTTGACGTTGGCATTGAATCTGATCGGTGAACTGCTGGAGCGCTATCTGTTTTTTGCGGCGGTTGTCGCTCCGAAAATGCCAGGAGCACCAGCCGCATGACCAGCCCTCCTCTGCAGAAATCACCCGACACTCAGGGCCTGTGGGACAAGTTGCTACGGCAACACGACGGGCCACTGACCAGCGAATTGGTGCAGCGTCCTGGCGGTTTTGGCCTCGGTCAATTGCCCGTGGCGAGAACGCCCAATGCGACCACGGACATGACCTGTGGCTTCTGCTCGACCGGATGTTCGCTCACGATCCACCTTCGAGATGGCGAAGCGATCGGACTTTCGCCGACGCCAGAGTATCCGGTCAATCTCGGCATGGCTTGTCCGAAGGGATGGGAAGCGCTAGCAGTTCTCAAAGCCGATGATCGAGCCACGACCCCTTTGCTGCGGGACGAGCGAGGGCGGCTCCAACCGATCGAATGGAAGAATGCGCTCGAGGTTTTCTGTCAGCGCATGCAGGGGATACAGCAACGGTATGGACAAGACTCGGTGGCGTTCATCAGCACCGGCCAGATCGCAACCGAAGAGATGGCGTTTCTCGGCAGTCTGGCGAAGTTCGGGATGGGATTGGTGCATGGCGACGGCAACACGCGACAATGTATGGCTACGTCCGTAGTCGCGTACAAGCAAGCCTTCGGATTTGATGCGCCTCCGTATACGTACGACGACTTTGAACAGTCCGACGTGATCGTGCTGATCGGGTCCAATTTGTGCCTGGCGCATCCGATACTGTGGCAACGGATTTGCCGTAATCCGCACCAGCCTGAGATCATCGTGGTTGATCCGCGCAAAACCGAAACCGCGATGGTGGCGACGCTGCATTTGCCGTTGAAACCAAAATCCGATCTCGTCTTGTTCTACGGCCTCGCCAACATTCTGATCCAGGAAGGCTGGATCGATCGCGAGTATATCGAGTCGCACACCACAGGTTTTGAGGAATTTCGATCGCACGTCTCCGAGTACACACTGAATCGCGTCACGGCCGCCTCGGAAATCGACTCCGCGACCCTACTGCAGTTGGCACGCACGATTCACCAGGGTAAGCGGGTTTCATTCTGGTGGACGATGGGAGTCAATCAGAGCTACGAAGGAGTACGTGCCGCACAAAGCATCATCAATCTGGCATTGATGACCGGGAATATCGGCCGTCCGGGAACCGGTGCCAATTCGATTACTGGGCAGTGCAACGCAATGGGTTCCAGGTTGTTCAGCAATACCACCAATCTGCTGGGAGGCCGGGACTTTCAAAATGAGAACCATCGTCGCCAAGTCGCTGAAATCCTGGGCATCAACGCTGAAAAGATCCCCGACCGCCCGAGTTGGGCCTACGACCAGATCGTGGAAGGGATTTTACAGGAGAAGATCAAAGGTCTCTGGGTGATCGCTACGAATCCAGTCCATTCCTGGATCAATCAGCACATGCTGCGCGACGTCT
>JANLWJ010000166.1:0-11027 GCA_031364455.1 Actinomycetes bacterium
CCGCCACGGTGCGCACTGCGGCCGAGGTCGCCGCCGGCGAGAACCCGCGTACCCGTCCCATCACCGCAAACGACGTCACGAGCCGTTTGAGGTCCCACTCAAAGGGGCCAGGCAGCGTCTCATCGAAGTCGTTGACATCAAAGACCAGGTTGCGCTCCGGCGATGCGTAGACGCCAAAGTTGGACAGGTGCATGTCACCGCAGAGTTGGACGGTTAGCTGGGAGTTCTGGCCCTGACCGAGGTCATAAGCATGCATCGCGGCGAAACCGCGGTAGAAGGTAAACGGCGAGACACCCATCCGCTGGTACTTCAGCGGCAGCAGATCGGCGTCGCGCCCCTCATCGGACGTGTACATCAGTGAAACCGGGTCGGGTCGGTCGCTCGCGGCAACATGCTCGGCCAACGTCTTCCGCGACATCGCCTGCCGAGCTGCCCGGCCCCGCTCGACCCACTCCGCAGTGCTGACGAATCCGGTCATCCACCCTCCAAGAGGCGCGCTACGCGACAGACGTCGATCTTCTTGAGCGACACCGCCGGATCACCCACGATATCGACCTGCAGGCTTCCCGGGCATCGCCCTGCCAAGGTGATCAGACCATCAAAAGTGGCCTCGTAGCCAGCGCCCGTCGAAGTCTCACCCGTACAGGTGACCTCACCACCGAGCCCCAGAGAGGCTCCGGAAGCGCTCAGATCGGCGGAACAGGATGGCGGCTCGGTGATGGTGTACCCGGCCTCGGCCAGGGTCCGCTCTACGGCAGCCCCGACAGTGGCGGACGCGGCGTCAGCCGACAGACCCCCCACGGCGTCGTTCGCCTGGCTAGCTGCGTCATCGATCGCTTGGTTGGCGGTGTCCTCCAGTCCACAACCGGTCAGCACCAGCAGCCCGACCAGCGCTGGAGCCGCAATGCCGAGGACGGACTTTACATGAAGGTTATTTCGCATAACCACACGATAGTCGGACCGCACGCCCGACGCGACACGGTCGATCTCAACATTTGAGATGCGCGCACAACATGTGAGACGGATGTGGCATGCTCTTCCCCATGTCCGCAGCCCACGACCTCCGTCCGGTCGGCCTGGCGCTCCCGCTCGTGAGCAGGCGCCACGTCGACCTCATGCGGGTCGTCGGCAGCGGTTGTTGTCCACACTCGCTGTAAAGCCCTGCCCCACCAGGTGCGCGAGCGCGGACAGCCGGATCCGTCCGACTGAACTCGAGTTCGCACGCCGCGCTTCCTTGAGGACGTGCCTCGATGACGACCGACACCCACGACGCGGCCCCACCGCGGCCCAGGGTCGAGCGCTCCCGCGGTCAAGGCCAGTGGGCCCTGGGGTTCCGCGAACCCCTCAACGCCAACGAACGGACCAAGGCCGACGACGACGGTCTCAATGTCAGGGCCCGAATCGAGAACATCTACTCCAAGGCCGGGTTCGCCTCGATCGACCCGACCGACCTCAACGGTCGCTTTCGGTGGTGGGGCCTGTACACCCAGCGTCGCCCGGGGATCGAGGGTGGCCGAACCGCGACGCTCGAGCCGCACGAGCTCTCCGACGAGTACTTCATGCTGCGTGTCCGCAGCGACGGCGGACGCCTGAACCTCGAGCAGTTGCGAACGCTGGCCGACATCTCGACCAGGTACGGCCGCGACACCGCCGACATCACCGACCGGCAGAATATCCAGCTGCACTGGATCCGCGTCGAGGACGTACCAGCGATATGGGAGGCCCTCGAGTCGGTCGGTCTCACCACCGCAGAGGCTTGCGGTGACACCCCGCGGGTGATCCTCGGCTCCCCCGTCGCCGGTGTGGCCGCTGACGAGATCATCGACGGCACGCCAGCCATCGAGGCGATCGTTGCGCGCTACGTCGGCGACCCGGCGCTGTCGAATCTGCCGCGCAAGTTCAAGACGGCCATCTCCGGTTCCCCGCACCAAGATGTGGCCCACGAGATCAACGACCTCTCATTCATCGGTGTCCATCACCCAGAGCACGGCGCAGGGTTCGACGTCTTCGTCGGAGGTGGACTCTCGACCAACCCGATGTTCGCCCAACGCCTCGGTGTCTTCGTCACGCTCGAGGAGATCCCCGATGTCTGGCACGGCGTCGTGCAGATCTTCCGCGACTACGGATACCGACGGCTGCGCCACCGCGCCAGGCTGAAGTTCTTGGTCGCCGACTGGGGTGCCGAGAAGTTTCGCGCGTTGCTCGAGAACGACTACCTGCACCGCCCCCTCACCGACGGCCCACCGCCTGAGGCTCCCCCACTGCGCCGCGACCACGTCGGCGTCCACGAACAGAAGGACGGCCGCTTTTACGTCGGCGTCTCCCCGACAGTTGGTCGCGTCAGCGGCTCGACTCTCGCGGCCGTTGCCGACCTGGTGGATGCAGCCGGCAGCGACCAGGTGCGGCTCACCGCACAGCAGAAGCTGATCGCGCTCGATGTGGCGGCAGACCGCGTCCAAGCCCTCAGCAACGGTCTGGCAGCGCTTGGCCTCGACCCAGGTCCCAGCGAGTTCCGCCGCGGCGCCATGGCCTGCACCGGCATCGAGTTCTGCAAGCTTGCGATCGTCGAGACCAAGGCGGTCGCGGCCGCCACCATCGACCATCTCGAGCGGGCACTGCCCACGTTCGACGCACCGCTGTCGCTGCACGTCAACGGCTGCCCGAACTCGTGCGCGCGCATCCAGGTCGCCGATATCGGGCTCAAGGGCTCGATCGTTCGTGACGCCGATGGTGAGTCCGTCGAGGGTTTCCAGGTCCATCTCGGCGGAACCCTCGGGCCTGACTCGTCGCTCGGTCGCAAGCCGCGCGGCCTCAAGGTCACCAGCGCAGAGCTGCCGCACTTCGTCGAGCGGGTCGCGGGTCGATACGCCGAGCAGCGCAGCGACGGCGAGTCCTTCGCCACCTGGGCACACCAAGCCGACGAGGCGGACCTCACATGAGCGGCTCAGCTTCAGGCACCGCAGCGCGGATGGCACCGCACTACTGCCCCTACTGCGCAGATCAAGATCTCCGACCGAACGAAGAGGGCCACACCTCATGGGAGTGCCGCGGCTGCCTGCGGGTCTTCAACGTCTCGTTCGTCGGCGTGTCAGGGGCGACCTCGTGACCGTTGCCCGGACCACCACCATCACGCCGGAGGCAGCCCTGCTCGCCCGCTACGGCATCACCGTTGCCGACGCCCGCGCACTCGGAAAGGCCGAGCTCGAGCTGATCGCCGAGGACGCCGGCCAGCGCCTTGCCGAAGCCCGCGCGGTCGACATCCTCACCTGGGCAGCGCTCAGTTTCGGTGAGCGCCTCGTCGTCGCCTCATCGATGGCCGACGGCGTCGTTGCACATCTGGCCTCTCGCGCCCTTCCGGGCGTCAACGTCGCCTTCCTGGACACCGGTCTTCACTTCGCCGAGACGATCGGCACCCGCGACGCGCTCGCGGCCACCCTCGACATCGAGGTACTCAACGCAGCCCCCGACCTCACGGTCGAGCAGCAGGCGCAGAAGTTCGGGCCCAAGCTCTGGGCGTCCGACCCCGACCGTTGCTGCCAGATGCGAAAGGTCGCTCCACTCGAGCGTGTCTTAGCCCCCTTCCAGGCATGGGCGACGGGGATCCGCGGTGACGAGACGGCCGAACGCGTCGGGACGCCAGTCGTGCACTGGGACACAAAGCGCGGCATGGTCAAGGTCAACCCGATTGCCCGCTGGTCGAACGCCGAGGTCGACGCCTACGCCCTGCGCAACGGCGTTCTCGTCAACCCCCTGCGGCAGCTCGGCTTCGCCTCGATCGGCTGTGCCCCTTGCACGCGCCCGGTACGCCCGGGTGAGAGTGCGCGCGCCGGCCGCTGGGCGGGCGCCGACAAGAGCGAGTGCGGGATCCACGTGTGAACGGCTACCCACTGCTCCTCGACCTTGCCGGTCGACGCGCACTTGTCGTCGGGGGCGGCCCGGTCGCTGCTCGGCGCGTCGGCGGACTCCTCGACGCCGATGCCGACGTCCACGTCGTAGCGCCGTTCGTCTGCGAAGACATCTGGGAGGCCGCCGAGCGCGGCGCACTCACGCTGCACCTGCGCGAGTTCACTCCGTCAGATCTTGATGACGTGTGGATCGCTCACACCGCCACCGGTGAAAGGTCCACCGACGACGCCGTCGCCGCTGAGGCGCAGGCACGTCGGCTTTGGTGTGTGCGCGCTGACGATGCCGCAGCAAGCAGCGCCTGGACGCCGGCCGTGGCACGCTTCGGCGACGTCGTTGTCGCCGTCAACACCGGGGCCGACCCGCGTCGCGCCGTGGCTTTGCGCAACGCGATCGCCACCCAGCTCGAGGTTGGCCAGCTGCCGCTTCGGCGGCACCGCTCGACAGGAGCCAGAGGGCACGTCGCCCTGGTAGGTGGCGGGCCGGGTGACCCCGGCCTGATCACCACTCGTGGGCGGAAGCTGCTGGCCGAAGCAGATGTCGTCGTCGTCGACCGGCTGGCGCCACAGGCGCTGCTCGATCACCTCGACCCCGACGTCGAGGTGATCGACGCCGGCAAGGCGCCACACGCGCACACTCTCACCCAGGACGAGATCAATACCCTCATCGTCGAGCGCGCCATCGCGGGCCGGCGTGTCGTGCGGCTCAAGGGCGGCGATCCCTTTGTCCTCGGCCGCGGCAGCGAAGAGCTCGCCGCCTGCCGGGCAGCCGGTGTCGAGGTCACCGTGGTTCCCGGCATCACAAGCGCGCTCGCGGTGCCAGCTGCCGCAGGCATCCCGGTCACCGCTCGCGGCATCACGAGTCGATTCACTGTGGTGTCCGGTCATGACGGCCCGCTCGACTTCGCGTCCTTCGCGGCACTGGACGGAACTCTCCTCTTCCTGATGGGGGTCTCCCGGCTCCGCGAGATCGCCAGCGAGCTTCAGACACACGGCCGCTCCGCTGACGAGCCGGTCGCTGTCATCGAGAAGGGCACCACCCCCGACCAGCGGGTCACCGTTGCGACGCTCGCAACCATCGCTGAGCTGGCTGCGGCCCGCGGCGTCCAGAGCCCGGCGGTCATCGTCGTCGGTGCCGTCGCCGCCCTGGCCGACGCGTAAGGCCATGACTCATCATCTGTTGATTGCCCACGGGTCGCCCGACCCGCGGCACAAGGCGATGATGTGCACGCTTGCCGGCCACGTCGACGACCGAGGGCTGCCGTGCTCGGTCGCGTTCCTCGAACATGACACGCCCGCTGTCCAGATAGCGCTGGAAGCGCTGCGCGGACCCGTGGTCACGCTCGGGATGCTGCTGGGGCCTGGCTACCACGCAACGGTCGACGTCCCACGCCTGCTGATCGGTGCTCCTGCGGCCGTCACCATCGACGACCGCGGACCACTCGGGACCGGGACATGGCTGATCCCGACGGTCGACCGGCTCATTGCGGACGCCGGAGGCGACCCCGATGCGCCCGTGATCTTGGCCACGGCCGGATCTACCCGTGCAAGGGCCCGGCTGGCGCTCGCGGGCTTCGCTTCGGAGATCCAGCGGACCCGCGCCGGAGACGTGCTCGTTGCTGTGGCAAGCGGTCCTGGGCTAAGCCTGGAGGACGCAGCAGCGCGCCTGTCGGTTGATGCCGTTCCGGCCGGTGGCCGCACCCCTCGGGCCTTCGTTGTCCCATTCATGATCGCCCCTGGTGTGCTGGCCGACCGGGTCGTTGAGGTGGCCGAACGCCGAGGGCTTTGCAGCACCGGAACCCTAGCCGAGTCACCGCCGTTCATCGACACTCTCGTCGAGCGGCTCACTGGCTGAGTGCTTGAGCCCGTGCTACCCCGCTAGAGCGACGAGCCGGGAGAGTGCTCGGTAGTACTTCTTGCGGTATCCGCCGGCCAGCATCTCTGCGGTGAAGACATCAGCGAGCGGCGTTCCGCTGCCAACAACGCGGACTCCCCGGTCGTAGAGCCGGTCCACCAGGACCACGAAGCGCAATGCCACCGCCTGGTCGGAAAGGGGGTGGACGCCACGCCAAACGGCGACGTCGATGCCATCGACGAGGGCACCGTAGCGGCTCGGGTGCAGCGTCGCCAGATGCGCAAGCAGCGCGTCGAAATCGTCGACTGCTGCGACTCCTTCTCCTGACTCGGTTGCTCGTTGCAGTTGAGCTTCAGTTGCCGGTGGCGGCGCAGTGGGAGCACCGCGGTGCCGGTAGTCAGGGCCTTCGATGCGCACCACGTCGAAGTGCAACGCGAGCCCCTGAATCTCACGCAGGAAGTCCGCAGCAGCGAAACGGTCCTCCCCCAGGCGGTCCGGCAGCGTGTTGGACGTGGCTGCGAGCATCACCCCTCCTGCGGTCAGCCGCTGTAGCAGCGTCGACATCAAGACGGTGTCGCCCGGGTCGTCGAGCTCAAACTCGTCGATGCAGATCAGCCGATGCGCAGCCAGCCGTTCTACCGCGTCTGTGAAGCCGAGGGCGCCAACGAGATTGGTCAGCTCGACGAACGTTCCGAAGAGCTTCGGCTGCGGCACCTCGTGCCACAGCGAGGCCAACAGGTGCGTCTTGCCCACCCCAAAGCCGCCGTCGAGGTAGATCGCGGGCCGCCCCTCCGGTGGAAGTGGTGCCCGCCGCCACCAGCTGCGCTCGCTTACGGGGGAAGCGATGCGCGTCGAGAAGGCCTGCAGTGCAGCGACCGCGGCAGCCTGGGTCGGCTGCAACGGGTCGGGTAGGTAACTGTCGAAATCAACCTGTGCGAAGAGCGGCGGGGGGACTAGCGTCGCTACCAAGGCATCAGCGCCCACATGTGGGGATCGGTCGATGAGTCGGACAGTGGACACGGTGCCTTCAGAGTACGGGGCAAGACGGCGCGCCAAACCTCTGCCACCATCAGGGCGTGCACCGTCTTCTTCCAGCCCCGCCGCTCGCGATCACCGCCCGGACCGAAATCGACGTTCTCGCGGCGCACTATGCCTACCCCGAAGCTGGCGCCGTTCGCGCCAACATGGTTGCGTCGGTCGATGGCGCCATCAGTCTCGATGGCCGGTCCCAGCCGATCTCCGGAGACTCCGACTGGTTCCTCTTCGGACTGCAACGTGCTCTCGCCGACGTCATCGTCGTCGGGGCCGGCACCGCCCGCGCTGAGGGATACGGCCCAGGCCGAGCGCGACCGGAGTTCGCGCAACTGCGCGAGCGGGCCGGCCAGCCGCCGGCGCCGACCCTTGCCCTGGTCACCGCCAGCGGAAAGCTCGACCCGACCGCTGACTACTTCGGTGGGAGTTCCCGCGCCATCGTCATCACCTGCGCCGCCGCACCTGCTGAGCACGTCGACCCTCTCCGAGCGGTAGCAGACGTCCTCGTGAGCGGCGATGACAGCGTCGACCTTCGCGGTGCGGTGGCTGCGCTCCGCGAGCTGGGCTTACGGCGCGTCCTCACCGAGGGCGGACCAAGCCTGCTCGGCGCGCTGACAGCAGTGGACCTGATCGATGAGGTGGTGGCCACCATCTCGCCTTCCCTCATCGGCGGAGACGGCCGTCGCATGGTTGTCGGTGCCCCAGGAGCGGTCCGCTCCCTCGAACTCGTTGGGCTGCTCGAGGACGACGGAGCGCTCTTCACCCACTACCGGCGCACCAGAGGTGGCACGTAATGGCAGGCACTCAACTCGTCCCCCCGGTCGCGCCGATGCTCGCCAAGGCGGCCAAGACGGTTCCAGAAGGAGTCAGCGGCGAACCCGGCTACCTGTACGAGCCGAAGTGGGACGGATTCCGCTGCCTGCTCTTCGTCGGCACGACCGAGGATGGAGACGGCCAGTGCCCGGTCGAGGTAGCCGGTCGTTCGGAGTCACTCACCCGGTACTTCCCCGAGATCGTCGATGATGCGTCGCATCAGCTGCAGGGTCCGCTCGTGCTCGACGGCGAGCTCGTGGTGGCGCAGGCATCGACAGGTGGCGTGACGGAGGCGTCCGCCCTCGACTTCGACGCACTTACCGCCAGAATCCACCCGGCGGCCTCCCGAGTCACCCTGCTGGCCGAGCAGACACCGGCCTGGTTCGTCGCGTTCGACCTGCTCGAGGACCGCGATGGCGTCCATCTGGATGCGCCCTTCTCCGAGCGCCGTAGCAGGCTCGAGGCCGCGGCGCAGAGCTGGGGACCTCCGTTCTTCCTCACTCCAGCTACCACCGACGCCGACGAGGCACGCCAGTGGTTCGCCACCTTCGAAGGGGCCGGGATGGACGGGATCATGGCCAAGCCGCTCGCCGACCCTTACGCACCGGGAAAGCGCACCCTCACCAAGGTCAAGCACCAGCGCACCGCCGACTGTGTGGTCGCCGGGTACCGGTGGCACACGTCCGGTCCGGTTGTCGGCTCGCTGCTACTTGGGCTGCACGACGACCAGGGTCGCCTACAGCACGTTGGTGTCTGTTCCTCATTCACCGCGGCCCGCCGGGCCGAGCTGGTCGACGAGCTGGCACCGTTCGTCACCGACCCCGCGGACCACCCCTGGAATCCCGAGACCGCCAATGCCAGCGGGATCCGGCGTCCTGGAGTGGTCAACCGGTGGAACGCGAAGAAGAACATGACCTACCTCCCCCTCCGGCCCGAGCTCGTCGTCGAGGTCGCCTACGACCAGCTGCAGGGCGACCGCTTCCGCCACAACCCACGCTTTGCCCGGTGGCGTCCTGACCGTGAGGCGTCCTCATGCAACTTCGACCAGCTGGAGCGCCCCGTGTCGTACGACGTCGGTGAGGTGCTGCGACGCGGCCGTCCCACATAGGCCAAGATGGCCCCGTGAGCCACCTCATCGTGTTGACCGAGAACGCCCTGACCGAGCACGACGTCACCCGGATCGTCGAGTGGCATGAGGGAGAGCTGCAGCTGCACGTCCTCGTGCCCGAGACATCGGACCAGTCGCGGGTTGACCAGGTCGTTGACGACGTGGCACGGGTCGATCTCGACGAGCTGCGCAGCGACCTCGCGGGAGCCGGCCCCGATGACAAGGGTTTGGCCGCCCGTCGCGCTCTTCAGGAGTCGCTCGAGCTGCTCGCCGCGCAGGGGCTCACCGCAACTGGAGGACTGACACCGCGTGACCCGATCGCGGCCACCGCCGCGTATGTGGCCAGTGAGGATGCTGACGAGCTGTGGGTCATTACCGAACTGCACACGGTTTCTGACCTGATGCGTCGCGACTGGGGCAGCAAGCTGCGCCGACTGGTCACTGTGCCCGTGCTGCACCTGATCGGCGGCACTGACGAGGTCATGAATTGAGCAACCCGTTCGCCGGGATGGAGATCCCGAGTCCCGCATTGAGCCTGGACCGCGCGGCCACCATTCTCCGTGAGCGGTACGGCCGCTCGGGGCCGCTACGCAGCCTCGGCAGCCACCAGGACCAGAACGTCATGGTCGACGATGTCGCTGGGCGGTTCATCCTCAAGATCTCCAACCCCGGATTCAGCCATGAGGGGCTGCTGGCACAGAACGCCGCCATGCTCCATCTGGCTGAGCGCGACCTGCCGTTCCGCGCGCCGGTTCCGCTGCCGGACGCCGACGGCGCACTGATCGGTCGGGTTACCGACGACGGCGCCACCTTCGACGTCCGGCTGGTCACCTTCCTCGAGGGGCGCCCACTCGCCGACTTCGGCTACCTGGCGCCAGTGGTACTCCGCCGCCAGGGGTGGCTTGCCGCATCTGCGGCCGTAGCACTGGCCGACTTCGACCACCCGGGCCTTGACCGCACGCTGCAGTGGGACGTGCGTCACGCCAACGATGTCGTCGCGGCTTTCGGTCCGTCGATTCCCGACGCCGCGGGCCGTGCAGAGATCGAAACTCAGATGGAGCGCGCCCAGTCGGCCATTGATGCGCTGGCACCGCACCTGCGACTGGCGATATGCCATGCCGACGTGACCGACGTCAATGTGGTTGCGGGTCTGAATGCCGCGGGGCAGCCGTGGCCGGACGCCCTCATCGACTTCGGCGACCTGCTACGCACGTGGCTCGCGGGGGACGTGGCCGTCGCAGCAGTCTCGTTGATCGGGCACGACCACGTTGATGCGCTCGGGGTGGTTGCCAACGTGCTGCGTGGCTACCACTCGGCCTACCCCCTTACCGACGCCGAGATCGCGGCCCTCTGGCCGCTGGTGATCGCTCGTGCGGCGTCGAACGTGGCGAGCAGCGAGCATCAGGCAAGGCTCGAACCCGATGACGAGTACGTGAACGGATCAGTCGATGACGACTGGCTCATCTGGCGGTCCGTGAGGTCTGTGTCTTGGCGTGCGGCTCATGGCGTTCTCGCCGAGAGCGTTGGGATGGCGGCTCCCGCTCTGCCGGTCCCACCATCGCCAGCTGTGCCGCTTATTTCACTTCCCGAAGACGCACCCTCTGTCGATCAGTCGGTGACCGCCGACACGTTCGACCCCGAGAGCTGGAACCTCCCCGATGGCGTACTCGGCCAGCTGCGCGAAGGTTGGGGCGTCGGCCGCTATGACGAGGGCCGGTTGGCGCTCATCGGTGACGGCGGCGTCAGCACAGGGGTTGAGGTCTTCGCCCCAGTGGGCACAGAGGTCCGTGCGCCCACAACCGGCGGAGTAAGTCGGCTCGATGACACCTCGCTGACACTCTCGCTCGACGACACGTGGCGGTTGGTGCTGGGTGGGCTCGATCGTGTGACCGATGCCGCGCAGGTGGCCGCTGGAGATCTGCTGGGTGTCGTTGGCGCCCTGGCGGCTTCAGCACCCGCTGTCACGGTGCAACTGGTGGCCGACGCCGATCAGCGGCCCCCACTGCTCGCACCCCGCAGCAACGGTTGGCGCAACGCCACCACCGACCCGACGATTTGGTGGGCGCCGGAGCCGATTCCGGTCGTCTCTCCCATGGACGTCAGCGACGCCGCGTTGCTGCTCCAACGCCGCGACCGGGTGCTCGCACCGGCGCAGGAGTACTACTACGAAGATCCGCCGCGCATCGAGCGTGGATGGCGTCACCACATGTTCGACACCGATGGCCGCCGCTACGTCGACATGGTCAACAACGTCACGATCCTCGGGCACAGTCATCCCGTCGTCGAGGAGGCAGTCAGTCGCCAACTGCGCCTGATC
>JANLWJ010000190.1:0-3367 GCA_031364455.1 Actinomycetes bacterium
CGGAGCGCTCGAGATCTTGGTCGAGACCGCTGACGGCCCCCGTCCAGTCACGGTGGGCATCGAGCGGGCGCACATGGAAGAGGACACCGGCAAGATCTCGCATGTCGGTGGTGCCACGGGTCGGATCCACGGTGCTGACTACTCACTGATCGACTACAACCGGGCTGGCGTTCCGCTCATCGAGATCGTCACCAAGCCGATCGAGGTCGAGCCGGCCCTGGCGCCGGCCGTTGCTAGGGCGTATGTCACCGAGCTGCGTGAGCTGATCGTGGCGCTCGGGGTCTCTGATGCGCACATGCACCAGGGCTCGATGCGTGTGGATGCAAACCTGTCGCTGAAGCCGCGCGGCCGGCCTGAGTTCGGGACTCGCACCGAGACGAAGAACGTCAACTCGATCCGGTCGGTCGAACGCGCCATCCGTTTCGAGATCCAGCGGCAGGCAGCCGTGCTGCAGGCCGGTGGCACCATCATCCAAGAGACCAGGCACTTCCATGAGAACGACGGGTCGACAACGTCGGGACGTATCAAGGAGGAGGCGGAGGACTACCGCTACTTCCCCGAGCCCGATCTCACCCCAGTTGCGCCCGATACTGCGTGGATCGAGACGCTGCGCGAGACGCTGCCCGAACCACCGCTGAAACGTCGCGCCAGAATCTGCGAGGAGTGGGGCATCTCCGAGCACGACATGCAGTCCCTGATCAACGCCGGCGCCCTAGACCTTGTCGAACAGACGGTCGCCCTTGGAGCCGACTCCGGTGACGCTCGCAAGTGGTGGACAGGCGAGATCGCCCGCATCTCCAATGAGCGTGGAGTTGACGTCGCCGAGCTGCCGATCACCCCGACAGACGTGTACCGGATCATCACGCTTACCTCGGATGGTTCTCTCAACGACAAGCTGGCTCGTCAGGTGATCGAGGGTGTGCTCGCAGGTGAGGGCGGTCCCGATGATGTCGTTGTTGCTCGCGGGCTTGCCGTCGTCTCCGACGACGGCGCATTGCTCGAGGCCATTGATGTCGCCCTCGCGGCGCAGCCTGATGTCGCGGCCAAGATCCGCGACGGCAAGGTGCAGGCGGCAGGCGCGATTGTCGGCGCTGTCATGAAGGCGACTGCAGGCAAGGCGGATGCAGGGCGCGTCCGCGAGCTGATCCTCGAGAGAGTCGGCGCCTCATCCAGCTGAGTGTGACTCGACTAGCTGAGTGTGACTCGCTCAGGGTCCGCGGGGGTGGCTGGTGAGTCGTTGTCCGGTTGGTCCGCGAACGCTGACTGGGCCGTTGGTTCCTCGTTCGGGGTCTGTGATGTGCAGGGTCCAGCCGTCTTCGTGGACGTGTCGGTGGTGGTGGCGGCAGAGCAGCAGTGCGTTGGTCAGGTCGGTGGGTCCGCCGTCGAGCCAGGACACGACGTGGTGGGCGTCGGTGTGGGCGGGGGGCCGGTCACAGCCGGGGAAGCGACACCGGCTGTCGCGGACGGCGAGCAGGCGGCGCTGCTGCGGGGAGAACAGTCGCCTGGTGCGGCCGAGGTCGACCACCACACCGTGTTCGTCGAGGAGCAGGGCGGTCAGCTGGGCGTCGCAGGCGATCCTGGCGACGGCGACCGGGTGCAGGAACGCCGGTCCGCCGGGGGCTTGGGGAAGCCGCCCCGGCGAAAGCGCGTCAGCACCCGGATCGCCGCCCGCGACACCTGACGCAGGCCTGCCCGGGTCGACGATGACCTGCAGGTTCGGGCGTTCACCCCCGACAATCGGTAGCAGCGCGTGGTCGGCGGCCGAAGCGATGATCTGGACCAGCCCGTCGGCGCGGCGTTGGGCGGCGGTGCGGTTGTCGTCGGCGTCGGCGGGAACCAGGAACGGGGCCAGGGCGGACGTCAGCAACGCGGCCGCCTCAGCATCGAGGAGGCCATCGACGGCGGTCATCCCGTCCAGCAACGGGGCCAGCGTGAGGTACCGGCGGTCGAACTGGCCGCAGCTGTCGGCCAGTGACCCGTCGGGGTCAAGGACGTACTGCAGGTGTTTACCGGCGGTGCGCACATCGGTCACCGACCCGATCTCGGCCAGGTCGGTCAGCACAGTCACCGCCGCCGGCTGCCGGCTGCCGGTCGTGCCGAATGTGCCGCACCCCACGTTCGACCGCACGCAGGTGGTCATAGGTCAAGGCGCCGGCACCAACCTTGGCGACCGTGTCACCGAGCAGCCCACGGGCGGCGCGGGCGATCCGGACCCGCTCAGCAGCTTCAGCACCGGTCACCCGGCAGGCACCCCGGATCCACGCCTGCGTCGACGCCGCACCATGGAGCACCTGACCATCACCGCCGGCGTCGAACGCGGCCACCGCCGTCAAACCGGCCACCGCGACCGCGTCAGCTAGCTGTTGCAGACCGGTCACCCACCCCGCACGAGTCTGGGCGTCCTGCAGCGCCAAGCCCGCCCGGGCGTCCTGACCCGACCAAGCCCGCACCTGACCGAGCACCGCAGCCAACGGCTCAGGCAACACCTCGGGAGTAAACATCGACCAGTGACCTCTCGACGACAACAACCAGGACCAGCAGCGGCCACTCACCTGATCTCATCTGCCCCCGAACCACCAACAAGTCGGGAAGCCATCACCGTCGTCTCATCACCAACTACCAACACCCACGCTAAACCACGGCACCGACAACACCCTTAGGCTGCGAGCGTGACCGAAGCTGCCTCCGAGCTGCCCCCTCCTGGGCGGATCGGTCGCGACGCTCACCCCCGCCGAACGCTCGGCTTCTCCCTAGCCATCGGTGGCGCACTTCTCTTCGCGGTCAACGGTTCGGTGTCGAAAATCACCCTGGAGTCCGGAGTCGACTCCCTCAGCCTGGTACTCCTGCGCAGCGCAGGAGCTGCGGCCTGTCTGCTCGTACTCGTCATCGTGACCGACCGGAGCCGGCTGCGACTGCACAGAGCCGAGCTACCCCTACTGCTGGTCTACGGGCTCGTGGGCATCGCCATGGTCCAGTGGCTCTACTTCGTCGCCATCACGCGTCTACCGGTCGGCATAGCGCTGCTTCTGGAGTTCACCGCCCCTGTTCTGGTCGCCCTGTGGGCAAGGTTCGTGCAGAAGCAGAAGTTCGGCAGTGCCTTGTGGCTGGCATTGGCTCTTGCGCTCGGCGGGCTCGCGTTGGTCGCCGAGATCTGGGACGGGCTGTCGTTCGACACCATCGGAGTGCTCGCCGGGTTCGGCGCCGCCCTCTCGTTAGCTACCTACTACATCGCCGGCAAACACGCATTAGTCACACGTGACACGGTCTCGCTCGCGTTCTGGGCCTTCCTGGTCTCAGCCCTCTTCTGGTCAGTCGCGAAGCCGTGGTGGACGGTTCCGTGGGACGCGCTGAGTGCCTCCGTCCAACT
>JANLWJ010000213.1:0-2119 GCA_031364455.1 Actinomycetes bacterium
AGTCCAGGTACGCAGGCCGATGGACTGTCGAGCGGCTGTTGGCCTTGGTGAGGATCAGCAGGTGCTTCTCGCGCGCTTTTGCCCGCACTTCAGGTGGAAGCTTGCTGAAGGCTGACGACTCCGCATGGTCCCCCCGGAGGAGCCCGAGCCCGGTTCCCGCCTTGGTGATGAGAACATCCTCACCGTCGTGCTCCTGCAGCTCATACTCGCGGTAGCCAAGGAAGGTGAAGTGCTCGTCGATCAGCCAGCGGAGAAGCTCCCAGGTGTCGGCGACCTCTTCAGGAGGCAGGGCCGGAGGCGACTCATGCAGCTCGTCGGCGATCCGCTGGGCGGCCTCTCGCATCTTCGCCCAGTCCTCGACGGCGTCGCGGACGTCACGTAGCACGTCGCTGAGTCGGCGCTCCACCGCGCGCAGGCGTTCGGGGTCTGAGATCCGGTCGACCTCGAAGTGCATCCACGACTCGGACACAGCCCCCGGGGTCTGGCGCTCCTCGCGACTGAGCAGCATCCGCTGGAGCTCGCCAACGAGGGAACGCTCAACCGTGAACTGGGGGTGCACCACCAGATGGAGGGAGAGCCCCTCTTGTGCCAGGGTCGACGTCACCGAATCGACGAGGAAGGGCATGTCGTCGGTGACGATCTCAACGACGGTATGGGCCGAGACCCACCCATGAGAGTCCAGAACGGGGTTGAACACTCGCACCTGCGCGGTTCCGACCGGACGATCGGCAGCCAAGCGACGCTGTGACACCGCTGCACCAAAGACGTCAATCGGGTCCCGGCCGACCAGACCTTCGTCCGACACGTGGCGGTAGTACGCCTTCAGAAACGCTGACAGATCGGGCAGGTCATCGACCGAGCGCTCGGCTTCAGAGATAGCCCGGCTGATCAGATCTGACTTGGCAACACCTGCGTTGCTCAGCATCGACGAGCTGCTCCCGTTCCGTGGGTCGGCCGGGGCGTCAGCCTACCGTCCACGAGCGGCCCATGGCAGGTCCGGGTGCCATGGGCGGCGTGCCGATCCGATCAGAGGAACAGCCCGCTCTGGCTGTCTCTGCTGCCATGGCCGAAGTACTCGCCGTCGGCGACCTTCGGCGGCACCATCGTCTCCTTGATGGCCCGTGGGCTTACCCAACGCATCAAGTTGAGCGGGCTGCCGGCCTTGTCGTTGGTACCGCTGGCCCTGGCACCCCCGAAGGGCTGCTGGCCGACGACGGCACCGGTCGGTTTGTCATTCACGTAGAAGTTGCCGGCGGCGAATCGGAGCTTGTCAGCGACCTTGGCCACGACGGCCCGATCGCGAGCAACGATCGACCCGGTGAGCGCGTAGGGGCTGATCCCCTCCATCTGGTCGAGCATGGCGTCGAACTGGTCGTCCTCATACACGTGGACGCCCAAGATCGGTCCGAAATACTCAGAGCGGAAGATGTCGTGCGTCGGGTCGGTGCCAACGAGCACCGTTGGTCGGACGAACCAACCGTCGGTGTCGTCGGCAGTTCCCCCGGCCAGCACCTCAATGCCGGAGTCGGACCCGGCACGCGCCAGCACATCTGCATGCTTGGCGAAGGCCCGATCGTCGATCACCGCTCCCATGAAGTTCGACAGGTCCGTCACATCACCCATGGTCAGGCCATCGACGTCGGATGCCAGTGCGTCCCTCAGCTCACCCCAGAGACTTCGCGGAACGTACGCGCGCGAAGCGGCTGAGCACTTCTGCCCTTGGTACTCGAAGGCACCACGCACCATCGCGGTACGGAGCACATCGAGGTCGGCAGAGGAGTGCGCGACCACGAAGTCCTTCCCTCCGGTCTCCCCCACCAGCCGCGGGTACGTGCGGTAGGAGGTGAGGTTCTCAGCCATCCGCTTCCAGAAGGACTGAAAGACCGGAGTCGAGCCCGTGAAGTGGATCCCGGCGAGGTCGGGATCGGCGAAGACCACGTCGCTGGTGTGCGTGCCGTGGCCGGTCACCATGTTGATCACACCCGGCGGCAGGCCAGCCTCCTGCAGCAGCTCCATCAGCAGGCTGGCCGCAAACTGCTGGGACGACGCCGGCTTCCAGACGACGGTGTTGCCCATCAGCGCTGGGGCGGTCGGCAGGTTTCCGGCGATCGCGGTGAAG